>JANYER010000084.1 GCA_025359825.1 Granulicella sp. | reverse complement strand
TGATGAAAATTATGCCTATTTTTCTTCGGTCTCAAAAAGCTGGCTCGCGCACGCTGCCGAATATTGTCAGAAGATGACTTCACGTTTACAGCTCAATCAAAATAGCTTGGTGATTGAGGTCGCCGCTAACGATGGTTACTTACTTAAAAACTTCGTGGCCGCTCATATCCCATGCTTAGGCATTGAACCTACCGCCAGCACCGCCACCGAGCCCTTCACACTCGACATCATCTGGTAGCTCACCACCGAGTCTTCCACCTCAAACGGCAGCAGCTTCTTTAGCCGGAACCGCACCACCGGCAACGCCTCAACCGGCTTACTCGGCAGAGAATCAAAGTCCAGCAGCAATACTCGCACCGCGCCATCCGGCACCACCAGCGTCACATCCCGCGTCCGTTCCGAGCCCTTACCCGCCACGTGATCCAGCGCACTCCGTACCGCCGCCGCAACGCCACTCCGGTCAACGATATTGCCAGCCTTCAACCCGGGCACCACCGCACCCGCGGCTACGCTCGCTCGTGAGACGGCCACCAGCACACCCGTCGCATCCTCTGCGCGCGCCGCCACCACTCCTTCAGTACGAACCTCCACCGCCAATCGCGGCCGAGTCCCTAATCCCTTTGGTAAAAAATCCATGCCGTCTCAGCTTACCTTCTCTTGCATCGTGTACCCAGTACCTAGTACCGCCCTACTACCGGCCCGCCTCAATAAACGTAACCTTGTTGATCTCCCGCAGCGTCGTAATCCCGGCCCGCACCCGCTCCAGCGCCGAGTCGCGCAGAAACGCCATGCCCTTCTCCTTCGCCTTCTTGCGAATCTCGCTGCCCGGCTTCTTCGCCAACAACATCTCGCGGATCTCGTCATCCAGCTCCAGCAGCTCATGGATCGCCGAACGCCCCCGGAAGCCTGTTCCACCACACTCAATGCAGCCGGTACCTTCCTTGAAGTCGAAGTCCCGCCACTCCTCCGGCACCAGCCCGCTCAGCAACAGCTCTTCATCGCTGTAACGAACGTTTTGCACGCAGAAGCCGCACACCTGGCGAACCAGCCGCTGCGCCAGAATGCAATTCAACGCCGAAACAAAGTTGTAAGGCTCCACACCCATGTTCAGAAAGCGTCCCAACACGTCCACCACGTTGTTCGCGTGGACCGTCGTAAACACCAGATGTCCCGTCAGCGCCGAGTTGATCGCAATCTGTGCCGTCTCCGCATCGCGGATTTCACCCACCAGGATCTTGTCCGGGTCATGACGCAGAATTGATCGCAACCCTCGCGCAAACGTCAGCCCCTTCTTCTCATTCACCGGAATCTGCGTAATTCCACGGATCTGGTACTCCACCGGGTCTTCAATCGTGATGATCTTGTCTTCTTCGCTCTTAATCTCATTCAGCGCCGCGTACAACGTAGTCGTCTTACCCGAACCCGTCGGCCCCGTCACCAGCACCATGCCGTACGGCTCCTTGATGTAGCGCCGAAACCGCGCCAGGTCCTTCTCCGCAAAACCCACCACATCCAGCGACAGCTTGGTGAACTTCTCACTCATCGACTCTTTATCCAGCACACGCAACACAGCATTCTCGCCATGCACGGTCGGCATGATGCTCACGCGGAAGTCGATCAGCCGCCCCTTGTACCGCACCCGGAAGCGTCCGTCCTGTGGCACACGTCGCTCCGCAATATCCAGCTCCGACATCACCTTGATGCGCGAAAGAATCGTCTGATGATGCTCCCGCGCAATCGGTGCCATCGCCTGCTGCAGCACACCGTCGATGCGGTACTTCACCAGCAGCGAATCGTCGAACGTCTCCAAATGAATATCGCTCGCCCGCCGCTCCAACGCTGTAAAGATCGTCGTATCCACCAGCCGGATAATCGGGGAGATGTCCTCATCCGCCGTCAGCCGCTCAATCGAAATATTCGAGTCGTCGCTGTCGTCACTCGACAACACGTCGAACGCCAGCCCCTCGCTGGCCTCATCCAGCACCCGCTGGCTCTGCTCCGTCTTCTTCAGCAGGTCCGTAATCTGGCTCAGCGTCGCTACACGAGTCACCAGCCGCTGCCCCAGCAGCCCCGAAATCTCGTCCAGCACCATCAGCTTCGACGGATCGCTCACCGCAATCGCCAGCCGGCCGTCCATCTGCTCCAGCGGCACGAAGTTGTACCGGAACATCATGTCCACCGGCACACTCTTAAAAAGCTCGTGCTGAATCTTGAAGTTCTTCAGGTCCACAAACTCCGCATGATAGCGTCGCGCCAACCCCTGCGCCCGCTCCACTTCATCCAGGCCCATCTCGCCAATCGGTATCGCCAAAGGTGTCGCCATATTCGTAAGACTCCCCTCACTCCAACTCGTCACTGACCTACCAGACACATTCCACTTCGCCGGACTTCCGGATTAATTCGTCGGACGTTATCAGCGTTGCACCAAAGACAATCGCCGTAGCTCCGATAATCTGGTCTGCAGGATCTCGGGGATACTTCGGCCCGAAACGGACTGACCTCTCCGCAATCTTCGCCGTCACAGGAATCACTTGATACAGGGACTCAACGAACGCAAGATAAACGTCCAGCGATGCACTCACGGTTAGGCGACGTTTCGCTACCAGCATCGCAATCTCCCGAAGCGTAACATCCGCAATCGCAAGATTCCCTTCACTCCTACCCTTCAGCAACGCTTCCTGCGCCGCAGCAGAGAGTCGCGAGTCAGTCTGAGTGAGCCAGATCACTGCTTGCGTATCGACCAGAATCATTTCAGCTGGTCCGCCGAACGCTCGAAGAATTCGTCCAATTCCTCATCCGTGTAGATGGGAGCCATAATGTCCCCGACAATCTCAATCTTGCCCGGAAAGCGAAACGCATCCAGAGGATCTTCATCAGGCAAATCCAAAGGCACCAACTTCGCCACCGGCTTGCCGTTCTTCGTTACTAGGACAGGCTCCCGCTTCAACTGAACCTCGTCCATCACCGCCAGGCACTGCGCCTTAAACTTCCCAGCCGCCATCGTCTTCATCAGTCGCCCTCCTAACCATAGTCACCCGACTATGGTCACATTATACTCAGCCACCCCCTACGGCACATACGCCATCGGCGCAATTAGCCGCAGCGGAGTTACCTCCGGCACATAAATCAGCGCATCGAACGCATCTGCCGGAACCGTCCAGTTCGGCTTCGAAGCATCCCCCTTCTCATACGAAATCGCAGGATACAGATGCGTCGCCTGCATACTCTCCAGCCATCCCGACCACCGCGACCCATCCCGAGGATCGCGCAGATCGATCAGCAGCGGCCCCACCTTCCCCAACGCCCCAGCAATACTCCCCGCCGCCGGTGGGTCAAACACCGCCCCATGCAGCGGCCGATTCGCCACTCCCGGCCCACCTGCCGCCCCGCCAGCCTGCGGCACAAACGCTCGCATCGACCCTGTCCCATACTCCTCGCCCAGAAAGAACGCCCGGTCCCCCATCCCCCGTGCCAGGTGATACCCCACCGACTGCACCTTGTCCGCCGGAGTCAGCCGCCCAGCACGCAGATGCACCGTATGGGTCACAATCACCACCGGAGCCTTCGACTCCCCTACCACCGCCAGCGCCGTCCGTGCCATCTCAAACTCGCGCAGCCGCAACCCGGCATCCGTCCCGTCCTTCCCCTCCATGCGCAGCTCCGCCTGCCGCCGCCCGCTTCGCACCGACATCGCCGACCGCCACGCATCATCCCGCGCCGAGCCAGCCGGCAAAGCCTTTACCGCTGCCAGCAACTCCTCTAGCGCAGCGTCATACTCCGCCGAAGCTTTCATCTCATCCTCAGTCGCAATCGGTCCCGCTCCATTCACCCGAGCCGGCCCCCGCATCGCATCCGCCGCCGCAGCACCCACCCGAATCCGTTCCACCAAGCCGGCATCCAGCTTCATTTCCGCGACCAGCTTCGCCAGCGCCAACCCCGCAGAGGTCCCAGCCTCCACATCCATCCCCGCCACCCGCACCATGTCCGTCTGATGTGCTTTGTTCCACCCCGCAATCCAGCGCATCATGTCCGCCTCTTCGACGGTGTTCCACAAAACCCCCAGGTCCTTCCCTACAATCGAGTCGATATCCCCCACCCCGCGCCGGACATACCCATCCAGCTCCAACCCCTCCGCATACCCCAGTTCCACGACCAGCGTCCGCACTCCATCCCGCTCCACCAGGAACCGCACCACCTTTGCATTCATTAGCCGGGTCTCATGCGTCCCATGGGTCGGCTCGCTCACCAACACTAGCTTCTTGCCTTGCACCATGCCCAGCAGCGGCTCAAACTCCGCAGCCACATACGCTGCATCCGCACTCGCAATTGGCTTTGCATGGGCCATCAGCAACGACCGCGTCTCCGCCTCGTGCTCCGCCAGCCTGGTCATCGCAGCAGCTTCATCGAACGGCGCCTGCGCCCACCCACTCGACACCAGCGCCAACCCACACAACCCCACCCAACCCGCAAATCCGCGCATAGACACTCTCCTCAAACAGTGAGGATTGTACCTACTGGCTCACCCCACCTGCACTCAAGCTGAAGATCGGCAGATACAGCGCAATCAGGATCGTCACCACCACCACGCCCATCACGATCAAAATCAGCGGTTCAATCAAGCTCATCGCCGCCGTCAGATTCGTCTGCACGTCCTCTTCGAAGAACTCCGCCACGCTGTTCAGCATCTGCGGCAGCGCACCCGTGCTTTCGCCCACCTCAATCATCTCGATCGCCAGCTCCGGAAACACCTTCGTCGCCTGTAAGCTGTCCGACAGCCCTTTACCTTCGCGCACCGTCTCCACGCTGCGATAAACCGCATTGCCAATCTGCCGCGAATCGATCGACCGCGCCGCTGTCTCCAGACTCGGCACCAGCGGCAGCCCACCCGTCAGCAACGTAGACAGGGTCCGCGAAAACAGCCCCACCTGGTACTTCAGCCACACGTTTCCAAATACCGGCAGCGCAATCCGTATCCGGTCCACCGTCGTCGCACCCGCCTCCGTCTTCATCCATCGGTACAGCAGAAAACCCGCCACCACTAACACCGCCGCTGCATACAGCCCGTAGTGCTGCGCCGCACTCCCCAGATCCAGCAGAAACGTCGTCAACGCCGGCAGCTTCGTCCCCAACTGGTCATATAACTGCGCAAACCGAGGCACCACAAACGTGATCAAAAAGATAAACAGCCCAATCACCATGATGATCAACAGCGCCGGATAAATAAGGCTCGCCACCAGCTTCTTGCGAAACGTCAAACTCACCCGCTGGAAATCCAGGTATCGCTGCAACACCTCTTCCAGGTTGCCCGACCGCTCACCCGCCAGCAGCGTCGTCGTGTACACCAGCGGAAAACCACCCTGCGCCTCAAACGCCTGCGAGATCGACTCGCCCGTCTTTACCCGTGCCGCGACATCCTCCAACTGTGCTCGAAAATCCAGATTCTTCTGCCGCCGCCCCAGCAACTCCAGCGACCCCAGAATCGGCAGACCCGCTCGAATCAAAG
>JANYER010000075.1 GCA_025359825.1 Granulicella sp. | reverse complement strand
TCTGTTCTTCAAGTAAAAGGTGCCGAAGCAAACGCTTCGGCACCTTTTCGTGGGGCTGAGTCTTGAGACTTACTTCTCCATCTTCGGCAGCTCCATCAGCAATCCGCCGTTACCCGTCTGCACCGTAGGAAGCTGGCCGTTCCAACGCTCGATCAAGGCCTTCTGGTTCTCGATCTTGCGTAGCTCCAGCAACTGAGGTGTCAGCGACGTCTGGCGAATCTTGTTCGCCTCCGCCTCACCGTTGGCCCGCGTTACAGCAGCCTTGGCCTCGCCTTCTGCTTCGGCAACTGTCTTAGCTGCCTCGGCCTGGGTCTTGGCCAGCTCATTGCGGGCCCGCTCAGCGTCCTGGATGGCCTGCGCCTTCGCTGTAATTGCGGTTGCAATCACCGAAGGAACGCGCGGCGCACCAATGAAGCCGAACTGCTGAATCCCGACGCCGACCGGCTCCATCTTCAACTGGATCAGTGCCTGCACCTTGTTGAGGAACTCCGCCTTCTGCTCCCCGTAGATCTGCTCCACGTTATAGGTGGAGGCGACCTCGTTGAGCGAGTTGCGAACCACGTCCCGCAGGATGCCGTGCGTAAACGAGTCCAGATCGCTCAGCCGGTACTTCACATAGAAGTCAGGCACGCGACGCGGCTCGATCGCATAGCTCAACGAGACGTCCGAGTAGATCTCCATTCCCTCCTTCGAGTTGAAGCTCATCTCCTCGTTGGTCGCACGGCCTTCATCCAGGCTATGAGTCCACTTCACGGTCTGCACGAAGGTAGGAAACTCAATAATCTGGCTGCGGATCGGGCTGTAGAAGACCCAGCCGGTACGAATCGGAATCTCCGAAGGCCCACGCTGCGAACCGCTCAGCACGACTTCGACGCCGACATAGCCTGCACCAATCCGGGTAATTGCAGCGACATAGTTGAAGAAAATAATTGCGGCGATCAGCAGTCCGACGACGAGAACGCCGCGCTTCAGCAACTTCGCAACATGAACATTCTGTGCATCATCACCCCGACCATTGCCGGGGTTCATTACTTCACCAAACAGGCTCACAACCGCCTCCAGATACCACGAAACGTAATAAAACCACCCACTGCAACCAACAGCAGCAGGCACACGCCCCCCACAACGGCTCGATCACTCGGCAAATTGAGTAGGTGGAACGCCGTCACCATGCCCCAGTACAACGGCAGCGTGACGATAAGAGAAACCAGCAACTTCCAGAACAGCATCAGGTCCCCGGCCAGTTCTTTCTAGGCCTAACAACCAATGAATCAATACAACTGCAATCATTCTATGCTGACCGGCATAAAAAGTCTGTAATGACTCGATACTGCTTGCAGGTCTATCCAGTGATGACGCCCATCGCCAGTATGGCGCACCCGATTGCCACAACGTCTTCTACCACCGCGACATACCAATCTTTACAACCCAGCAGCTGCACCATCTCTCTGCGAAGCAGAAAACCGCCACACGCGCCCAGCAACGCGCCGACAAAGCCCAGCAACGCGCCCTCAATCACAGAGCCATTCAAGCCCGTTGCCACAACAGCGCCTGCAAGCACTCCAAACACCAACCGTGCCATCAGCGGGCCCGGCGCAGTGCGGTTGGGAGTCCGCGGCAGCTTGTCGCCGACATACTCTCCCAGTGCCAGAACGGTGAATACGATGGCTGTCACCAGGTGCCCGGTCCAGGCTGCCCAGGTATCCTCCACCGGTAGATTTCCACGATAGGCAAACCAGCAGATCACCATCATCGGCGTCATGGTCCGCAGACCAGTTACAGCGCCAAGCAGCGGAATTGCGATTAGCCAGGAAAGCACCGACATCGTCATTTGCTGCTCTCCATTCCTGCGGGTGAGCCAGGATTCGCTACGAACCGCGGCCCTGCCTTTGCATCTCCAAAGTTCCAGGTTGATAGGTAGGCCAGCTTCAGGATCTTCGTCATCTTGGTGTAATTGATCTTATCCGCAGTGTCGGTAGTGTGATGGTAGTCCGGATGAAATCCCGTGAAAAACCAGAACGCTGGAATATCATGCAGCACAAAGGGAAATTGGTCGCTGCGAAAGAAAACATTCAGGGCAGACTCGTGATCGAACCGGTCATCCAACACCAGGCCGATCCGCTGATTCTCCGTCTTCACGACCTTGTCGAAGTCCGGACTATAAAGCGCCCCAATCAAATTGAGCCGGTTGGTGGTATCCGCCGGTATCTCAATCAAGCCATCGGTCTGCGGGCTTGCCGTTTCGTCTCTACCGATCATGTCGAAGTTAATCATTGCGCGCGTCGTTGCCAGCGGTCGAAGAGGATGGGCCGCCATATAGTACGAACCCAGCAGACCTCGTTCTTCGCTGGCGAATACGACAAACAGAATCGACCGTTTCGGCCGCACAGGATTGGCAGTAAACGCATGAGCCAACTCCACCACGCCCACCGTGCCGGAGCCGTTGTCGTCTGCTCCGTGCCATATCTCGGTCCCGCTCTGGCCATCGTGGTCGTGATGACCGGAGATAAGGATCGTATCCGCAGCCAGCTTCGGGTCACTCCCCTCCAACAGACCAGCGACGTTATAGGTAGTGCCCGTGGTGATCGAGGCATTCTTCAAGTGGATCGTAAGCGAAGTATCTGGCAGCTCTCGAGATTGCACGGTGAGGTTGCTGTCGATCCCTGACTGCAACTCACTGGGCGATTTTCCCGCAGTAGCCAGTAGCTCTGCCGCAACATCATCCAGAATGATCAACGATGGGATATGAAGCTGATCGTCGCGAATCGCCTGCAACGGCAACGGCGTAGCGCGAGTAACGCTGCCACCAATCTTTGCTGCTCGCTCCGCGTTGGTCAGATGCTTTCGATTGGGCTCAGCCACTACCAGAAGCGCAATCGCACCGTGGGCTTGCGCATTTAGCAGCTTCACCCGGGTCGTCGCGTAGCGCGTATTCCCTGTTCCGTTGAAGATCGATTTGGGGTCGGTCTCCTGTGGCTCATGATCGAAGGCCAGGACAATCTTGCCCTTGGCGTCGAGACCTTTGTAATCGTCATAGCCCAGCTCGGGCGCTGTGATTCCAAATCCTGCAAAGATAACGGGAGCCGTTATATCGACGGCATCGCGGTACGATCCCCCTACTTTAGGGGCCTTCCAGACAGTCTGCTTGCCGCCGCGTTGCAGCGTGACGGCAGTGGCAGCGCGGTCGATCCGGTACTCCACTAAGGGCATCGCCTGCAGATAGCTTGGCTTGCCGGATGCGTCCGTCGCCGCGGGTTTCAGCCCTGCCTTGGCAAACTCGCTGGCCACCCACGCAATCGCAGCGTCGTCGCCGGGCTGCAGACTCAGGCGTCCACCCATGCCATCGGACGAAAGAAAGCCGAGATTGGCACGGAGGTCTACCTCGCGAATCGCCGCAAAGCCAGCCTGTGCGCGGGAGGGAACGGTAGCCGTAGGCGTCTTCAAAGCTGGCGCACCAGTCTGAGCAGCACAGCTCTGCACGGACCCCGGATATGTCAGCGCAAGACTGATCAGACCGAACCAATGCAAGTGGCAGAGATTTCGCATCTCCACACCTTACATCGCCGCATCCCGAATCGGGACATCTTTCTTCAAGCGCCCGCTTTGGGCTTTAGATTTATGCGTCCCGCAAAAATCCATACAACGGGAACTGCTCAGCCAACTCCGCGACCTCGTGACGAATCGCGTCCAGCTTCGCGCCGTCGGTACGATGTTCCAGAGCACTGGCGATCCATCCGGCGATCCGCTTCATCTCCGGCTCCTTCATGCCGCGCGTCGTCAGCGCCGGCGTGCCGATGCGGATGCCGCTGGGCTTCATGGGCGGGTTCTGGTCGTACGGAATTGCATTTTTGTTCACGGTGATGCCGGCTAGTCCGAGTGCATTCTCAGCCTCTGATCCCAGCATTCCCTTTTCAAACACATCCATCAGGATGACATGGGTATCGGTACCGCCGGAGATGATGCGATAGCCTTCCTCTGCGAGAGCCGCGGCAAGTACCTTTGCATTTGTAACCACTTGCGTTGCATAGGTTGCAAACTCCGGATCCAGCGCCTCTTTGAAGGCCACAGCCTTGGCTGCAACGATGTGCATTAACGGTCCACCCTGCTGTCCTGGGAAGACGCTGCGGTCGATACCGGCGGCGAACTCCTGATTGCACAGAATCAACCCGCTGCGAGGGCCGCGAAGGGTCTTGTGCGTCGTGGTCGTCACGACATGGGCGTGCGGAACAGGCGAAGGATGGGCTCCACCGGCGACCAGCCCGGCAAAGTGAGCCATGTCCACCAGGAAGTACGCCCCAACCTTGTCGGCAATGGCGCGCATGCGCTCGAAGTCGAACTGCCGTGGATACGCGCTGCCGCCACCGATGATCATCTTGGGCTTCTCGCGAAAGGCTGTGGCCTCCAGCTCGTCGTAGTCGATGACCTCGGTATCCTTCCGCACCTGGTAGCCGACGATGCGGTACAGCTTGCCGGAGAAATTGAGCTTATGCCCGTGCGTAAGATGTCCGCCATGGGCTAGGTCGAGACCGAGCACGCAGTCGCCCGGCTGCACCAGCGTCATATAAGCAGCGGCATTGGCCTGCGAGCCAGAGTGCGGCTGCACATTCGCGTGCTCCGCACCGAAGAGACGTTTCGCCCGGTCGCGAGCCAGGTTCTCCACTACGTCGGCGTACTCACACCCACCGTAGTAGCGCTTGCCGGGGTACCCTTCAGCATACTTATTCGTGAAGACGGTTCCGGCCGCTTCCAGCACCGCGCGGCTGACGAAGTTCTCGGAGGCAATCATCTCGAGGCCTTCGTGCTGGCGATTAATTTCGTTGGTAATCTGTACAGCGGTTTCGGGATCGGAGGCAGCGAGCGTCGCGTTCAGGTCTATCGGCATGACTCTATTTTAGCTCCAGATTGATGAGGCCTTCCGAAACAGCGAACGAGTTCTGGCGGCGGTATCAACAGACGCCCGAACGGTCAGGACTTCCCTGAAAAGGTAAGCGCAAGCCGTTTGTAAGCGTCATGGATAAACGACCCCAGGTACCAGCCATCGATATATTTGTATGGCGTTTCGCCCGTCGTATAGTGGCCGCAGGGCAGAACCTTCGAGACGTAATCCACCTTGTGCTGGTCAAAGTTGGTCAGCACATCGAGGGAGAACTCCTCCAGAAACGTAAGGTCGTAGGTGGCGTGGACGACCAGCACGCGCTTGGGGTTCGCGGCAAAACGCTCCATATACGACATCGGGCTGATAGCCGTGAAAACGTCGCGAACCTGGTCCCGCGTAAGACCGGCCTGCTCAAAGGCGGCACGGACGTGGCGTGTGCTCTGGCCGGTCCAGACGACGTCTCCGAACCACGTCGAGGCATGGTTAAACGCGCATACCTGCAGGCGCGGATCGTGCGCAGCAGCGATAAACGCGTAGCAACTACCCAGGCTGGTGCCCAGCACGCCGAACTGCTCGTAGCCCTGCTGTTCCAGCCAGTCGATGCAGCTGCGGATATCCACCACCGCCTGCTGGCACGCCGAGATAGTGCGGCCAATGTTGGAGCTCATGGCATAGTCCGAGCGCTCCAGCTCAGCCGGGCGGCGGATGTCGTGGTACGGCTTGGACAAACGTAACGCGGATATCCCGAACTTGTTGAAGATGCTGCACAGAGCGTTGTGGCTGAACGCATCCGCGTTCCACTGCGGCATGACGATAATGGCCTGTTTTGGCTTCCCCGCCTGCTTCTCCGGGCCAGCCGGATACCAGCGAGCGTTGACGGTATCGTTCTCCGGGTAAGGAGTACGGACTGGCGAAGTAAAGCGGAGAAAATCAGCCTCCTCCATTTCGCCAACCGCCGCCTGCAGCTTTAATTCCGCGTCCTGCGCGAGCGTCTCAGGACGGACGTTAGTCGGAAAGAGCTCGGGATAGCGCCTTTCCAGGCGAAAGTCGGTGGGAGTCTGATAGCCGAAGAACTCATCGGCATGGGCCACGATGTTGCGGTTGGCCTCTACCATCTGGAGCAGCGCCTCCGCCTCAGAGTAGGAATCGACGCCAGGCTCGGTACCGGGATTGAAAGCGCCCAGCCAGTCAAAACCCCACTCCAGGGGACGGACGATGCGGTTGGTATCCCGGGTGGTGAGGGCTGTCTCCCAGGAGAACATCCACTTCGCGTAGAGCTTCGAAAGCATCTCTCTAGTCTACCAATCTGCCAACCTGAAGATTGGTAGGTCGCCTAGAGCTCCGAGAAGACCATGCAAACGCGCCCGACAATGTAGTCGGCAGGGGACTGATGCGAGGCCAGCGGCACCAGTTGAATGGGGAAACTGCTGGCCGCCGGACGCAGGATCAACTGCCCCTCGTCAAACTCCACAAAGCGCATTTGCAGCGTAGTTCCAGCCCGAACGGCATACAACGTGGGCTGATGCGCGCGATACGGGGCGAGCGAGTTGTAGTGGCGATCCAGCACCGCCAGCGAGCCGGGCAACAGCAGAGGCTCCATCGCCGCAGCCTGCTGGGCGTCGGTGCGGACCGCGAGAAAGCGCTGCCAGGTGGCATGTCTGCCGGTGGCGCGGGCGCGGTTGTCGCGCAGGCGGGTGGCGGAGACCTGCAGGGTCTCGATGACGGCGCTGGAAGGGATCCGTGCCGAGTCCATCGCAGTAGAGGCAGAGACCACCGGCACCACCTCCACCGTATCCCCGGCAGTCTTCGCGGCCACTGCATTCAGCGCGACAGAATCCAGCTCCAGGGGCAGTACCTGCTCTACCGTAAGGCTCTGAGAAGCGAGAACACGATCCAGCCCCTCCAGCGACAGCGCACGCTTACGGTTGAGGAAGTTCGACACATGCGCCTGTTGAAAACCGGCCTGCCGGGCAAGCTGACTCCCGGTAAGTGTTCCTTGATCGATGCGGCGAAGTAGTTCCTGGCGAACCAGTTCGTGGAGGTCCTGAAAGTTCATTTGTACTCCCTCTCGTTGCCGTGATATATCATTGGACAACACGAAGATTAGGCGAAGATATTCTTTTAAGCAATGCTTATATTTTGAAAATATAAGCCAATGGGAATAATGAAGATTTTTAAGTTGCCTTTGGAGATATAGATGTTGACTTGCAGTTTGTCGAAAGCTATAACCTTGAAACTTTCCATTAGTACAACGCTTGGGAAGCGGACTGCTCTCCCGGAGATCTTGGGTGGAAGAGCTGTCTGCGAGTGAGGGTTGAAATGGTGGGTGCTGCAGGGTGTGAAATTTCCCAAGGGTAGGGATGTTGGACGAACAACGATAAATAGAGGTTTCCGCAATGCCTACAGGCCAGCCAGAGCCTGCGGCAGCAGCGGCGACCCCTCATAGCAACCTGAGTGAGCCCCTTCGACCGCTGAAAAATACCGAGGCTCGCCGGGGGAGGAGTACGCCTTGAAAGGGAAGAACGATGAACTACTTGCGCTTGGATCTGAAGGTATGTGAAGGGTGCGGAGCGTTGTGGCTCCGCCGGGGAGTTGGGGATGGGGTGTACTGCGGTTGTTGTGCGGGAAGGCTCTCTGCGTTTCCTGCACCGCGGGCGCGACACTCCGGTGGGCGACCGACGTTAGGCAGGGTGCGAAAGCCACGCACTCTGCGACGTGCGAGACGGAGCCGCCCCGCAGATAAAATACTGGCGATACCTGTGGGAGGTACCGCCGACACCAGCAACGCAAACGCGATACAGGGGGGTGCGCGATGAGTGCAGCAATCTTAATTCCCGTAATTCAGCCATTAGTTCTGCCATTTGTATGGGCCATGGAAGACCTCACCGCGGTATCGATGCCGAGACCGGACAAACCGGACAAACCAAACGTCCGGCCCAACAAGCCGCTGGCCAGAGGAGTGGGTTTCTACCGCAGGTACACCGAGGCCATCCTGCGCCGCTACGTGAAGATGTCCATGGAGGCGGGCAGAGCGCCGTCTCTGCTGGGACGGGAGATGTTTCGCGGCAAGGTGACCTCGTACCGGGTACACAGCTTTGAAGATGTAGTGATCTTCGTCCACGACGTCGAGCGCTGCCTGGAGAAGCTGGACGAGGAAGAACTCGCCATGATTCAGCGGATCGCCATGCAGGAGTACACCTTCCCTGAAACCGCTGAGCGGATGGGGGTCGCTTTGGCGACCGTCATTCGGCGGTACTTCAGGGCGTTGGATGTGCTCACCCGTCTGCTGATGGAGTCCCGTCTCCTCGAGTCCATGAAATCCTGTCAAGGGGTCGGGAGCAGTGGAATTGACGTAAGTAGCTCACTTGAATGGAGATAAAAGTTAAAAATAAATGAGTCTTTAGTTATGGTGCACTTGGTATTCTGGATAGGTAAGTAAGAAATGAAGCAGTGCAAACGAAGCGGGAGGCTCCCTGGAGACAGGGACCCTCCCGCTTTCGCATTGGGGAGTAATTGGGTTGGAAGGGGGCCATTCTTTTGGGAGAACTGAAGAGCGTAGTGCATGGGATGGAATTGGTAGGCGAGGAGGGCGACATGCCGGAGAAGGGTGCCGGCGCCGCTCCACAGCCAAAGGACTGCCGCAAATATGTACGAAGGCGGGTAGCGGAGCAGATGCCGACGATCACCACCAGTTTTCTGGAAAAAGCCATCGAGGGCAGTGTGGCTCATACCAAGTTGCTGCTGGAGTTGGGTGGGCTGGATGGCAAGGTGGGCCCGAAGCCCCGGAGACATCGTGGCCAGACAGTCGCAGGCCGGTTGCTGGAATTGATCGGGCCGGAGCCAGAACAGTAAGACCGGCACAGCAGGGCAGATGCAGTAGGGGCAGATGCAGTAGGGGATAGCCAGACGCAGAGTTGGATTGGAGGAGGTGGCATGGTTCAGGCAGAAGAGGTTCGTCGGCGCATGAGGAGTGGTGGTGGTGCAAACACAGATCGGGGCGGAGTGCGTCGTGTGAATAGAGTCCGGGGGGGGCGTCGCGCTCCGGTTCTCTGTGGGGCGATCCGAAGTTGGAGAGCGTTCAGTTGCGCGCCATGGCGGTGGAGTTTCCGGTAGTCCACGGACATCCCAACCGCCTGCCGTTTGAAGGGGTGTTGACGCTGCTGGATGTAGCCAGCGACAAGGCTCCCAGCGGCGCGCGCGGTCACCGGGTGGTGCTGACGCGCGAGGCGGCAGAGGCAGCCCTGCCCAGCTTGATGGGCATGGCCGTGGACTACAAGGCTGGCTGGGACGGCCATGACGCAAGGCAGAAGTGCGGCATCATCACGTCGGCGGAGGTAGACGGAAAGAAGCTCACGGTCGCTGGCTACCTGTTTGCGCGGGACTTTCCTGAATTTGGAACGGTCGCCGGCCACGGTGGAGAGACGAAGCTCCACGCAGAAGGTGCGCTGGGTATGAGCTACGAACTAGCCGATGCCCATGTGGCCGACATGCGGGCGCC
>JANYER010000021.1 GCA_025359825.1 Granulicella sp. | reverse complement strand
TCCGCTGTAGCGCTGGGTGCGGCGGCGCTGGGGCAGGTGATGTATCACACGCTGGCGTTCGGAGTGGGTGGCATCCTGCTAGGGCTGGATACGGTGCTTTCACAGGCGGTTGGCATCGTCGATGCGCTTCGCCCCAAACGCCTGTGAAAGCACCGTATCCAGACCCAGCAGGATGCCGCCCACTCCAAACGCCAGCGTGTGATACATCACCTGCCCCAGCGCCGCCGCACCCAGCGCTACAGCGGAGTTCGGCAGATGCCCCACCATAATTGTGTCCACGATACCCATCACCATCCACCCAATCTCTGCAAACACCAGGGGCAAGGCAAGATGAAGCATCGGCGGAATTTCGCGGCGGATAGACATGACGGTAGAAGCCTACGCTCCCGGTCGTTTCAGATGCATCGCGTCCGCAGTCATATCGGTGTACTTCAACCCGGCACCCGTGTTGAAGAGCACGACCTTGTCCGTAGTCTTCAACTCGCCTGAAGCAATCAACTCGTCATACGCCGCCGTAGCCGCAGCGCCTTCCGGAGAAAGGAAGATCCCCTCGTTCTTCGCCCAGTCCAGGATGCTCGCAAGAATCGTCTCATCCGAGGACGAGATCGCCTTCCCCCCCGACTTCTCCAGAATATCCAGAATGATGTAGTCCCCGTAAGGCTTCGGCACCCGCAGACCCGCTGCAAACGTCGCCGCATTCTGGAAGAACTCGCTCGCCGGCTTATGCGCCTCAAACGCCGTCGTAATCGGAGCACATCCCGCAGCCTGCAACGCATACATCTTCGGTCGCTTGCTTCCCGGCGCAACCCAACCCAGCGCCTCCAGCTCCTCAAACGCCTTCCACATCCCAATCAGTCCGACGCCGCCACCGGTCGGGTAGAACACCGCATCTGGATACGTCCAGCCAAGCTGCTCCACCAGCTCGTACCCCATCGTCTTCTTGCCTTCAATGCGGAACGGCTCCTTCAACGTCGAGATATCGAACCACACCTGCTCCGGCGGCGTATTGGCCTCCTTCTGCGCCTTGATGCGCTCTCCCACCATGCGTGCGCAGTCCGAAATCAGTCCATCCACCATCGTCACATCCGACCCATAGACGATGCCCTCCAGATAGTTCGCAAACGGAACGTCCTGCGGCATAAAGATATGTGCCGCAATCCCCGCCGCAGCCGCATACGCTGCCAGCGCACCAGCCGCATTGCCTGCACTCGGAACCGCCAGATGCTGCAGACCATAGTGCTTCGCCATCGTCACTGCAAGCCCCAGCCCGCGCGCCTTAAACGTCCCGGTAGGGTTCGCACCCTCTTCCTTGATATACAAACCCGGGTAACGCTTGCTATGCAGCATCGGCGTCCAACCCTCCCCCAGCGTCACCGGAGTAATCGCCTTACCAGCTGCCTCCGTAGGCAGCACATCCGCATACCGCCACATGCCCAGAGAAGCGGGGCTGGCAGCGGCCTTCGCCACGATCGCATCGCGGTCGGCAGAGCGCTTCATCGCTTCCATGTCATACCGCACATACAGCGAACCCGCACACAGCGGGCAGAGGGTCTGCGGGGTGTCCGCAGAGATGTGGTTGTGGCAACGAGAGCATTCGAGAGAGGCAATAGCAGGCATGATCTCTATGGTATCGGTTTTGCGTGCGATCAACCGAAACGGTACGACTCCAATTCCAACCTCAAGCTCTGGGGTCTGAAATAGGTACGATAGAACCATGACATTGGGCCACCAAAAAGCAGTCGGGCAATCATCTATATACCAGCCCGGCATCAAAATGATCGCCGTCGATATGGACGGCACCCTCCTCGGCGGCGATGGCAAGGTCAGCCCTCGCAACCTCGCCGCCATGAAGGCCGCCGAACAGGCCGGCATCGAGGTCGTCGTCGCCACCGGCCGACGCCACTGCTACGCCATGCGCCAGCTCCGCGGCCTCGGCCTCAAAGAGTCCAACGCCCTAGTCAGCTCCAACGGCACCGTCACCCGCACCGTCGGCGCAACCCTCATCGAGCGCAATCTCCTCGCCCCCGCGACCGCCCTCTGGCTCTGCACTCATCTGGACGAGTTCCGCAACGCCCTCGTCATCACCTTCGACAAGGTCGGCCCCGACGGCGAAGACGAGCGCGGCGCCCTGGTCGTCGAGCAGCTCGAAGAGCTCCACGGCAGTATCGGCAAATGGATGGCCGCCAACGAGCCCTACATCGCCCACATCGTCCCGATCGAACGCGCCCTCCCCGGCGGTGGCGGCAACATCCACGAAGCCCCCATCCAGATGATGCTCTGCGGCACCATCGAACGCATGCGCCGCGCCGAGGCCCGCCTCCTCGAGCACCCCGGCGTCTCCGCCGTCGGTGTCAACCTGCAGGAGCACGCCGGCCTGGACGGCGAGGTCGCCCTCCACCGCACCGAATACCCGGAACGCGACCTCAGCATCGTCGACATCCTCCCCGCCGGATGCAGCAAAGGCTCTGCGTTGGTCCGTCTCGCTGCCCGTCGCGGCATCCGCACGGACCAGATGCTCGCCATCGGCGATAACTGGAACGACGTCTCCATGCTGGAGGTCGCAGGCCGCGCCATCCTCATGGAGAACGCCCCCGAAGATCTCAAGCAGCAAGCCACCGCCAAAGGCTGGAGCATCGGCGGTCGCCACGACGAAGACGGAGTGGCCATCGCCATCGAAGCGGTTCTACAGGAATCCAGCCTTCAGGAAACACAAATCCCCGCGCTATCCCTAACCTCTTAGAGTCAGTCCTAATAGAAGGACAGAATGGTAGGGTTATAACGTGTCAATGCGAAATCACAAGCCGGGACGCACCCTCGCACTCCTGCTGCTCATAGCCGCAGTAGCCCCGCTCGCCCAGGCTATGGAGCGCGTCACCCTCCGCAACGGCTTCGAGCTCGACTGCGTCCGCCGTGAGCCCGCCGGCGACCCTATCGGTATTAAAGTCCGCCTCTACTTCGCAGCCCCCAGCACCTCCCCTGGAACCAACTTCCTTGAAGTCACGCCCGACACCATCGTCCGCGTAGAACAAATCGTCGACGTCCCTAAAGCACCTGCCCCCAAGACCCTGGCGGCAATCCCGGCACCCGCCTACCTCGCCCCCACCAGGGCTGAACTCACCGAGATGATCTCCCACGCCGGCATCACTCACAACATCGACGCCGACCTCCTCGCCAGCCTCGTCCGCGCCGAAAGCGCCGGACAGACCCACGCCGTCTCCCGCACCGGAGCCCGCGGCCTCATGCAGCTCATGCCCGCTACCGCCGTCGAACTCGGCGTCCACGATGCCTTCCAGCCTGAGCAGAATATCAACGGCGGCACCGCCTACCTCGATGGCCTCCTCATCCGCTACCACGACAATATCGCTCTCGCCCTGGCCGCCTACAACGCCGGCCCTGGAGCGGTCGATCGCTACCACGGTATCCCCCCCTATGCTGAGACCCGCGCTTACGTCGCCCGCGTCATCCGCGAGTTCAACCGTCGCAAGCAGATGACCCTTATCACCCAGGCCCGAGCCGCCCACTAGGTCCGGATCCCATGAAGAAATCAAATCGGCTGGTCCTGTTCGTCCTCCTCGCCGCGCTCATCCTGATTGTCTTTCGCTTCCGCGACAGGATTCAGTTCGATTGGCACACCTTCTGGCTCCAGCTCCGTCACGCTAACCTCTGGCACATCGGTGCAGGCATCGCACTCATCTACTCCACCTACTGGCTGCGTTCGATGCGTTGGGCCGTCTTCGTCGCCCCCACCAAACGCGTCTCCGCCAGCACACTCGTTGGCCCACAATTCATCGGCTTCACCGGAGTCGCCCTCTTCGGCCGCCTCGCCGATCTCACCCGCCCTTACCTCGTCGCCCGCAAGATCGGCCTGCCCCTCGCCTCGCAGGTCGCCGTCTACACCATCGAGCGCATGTTCGATCTCGGTGCCGCCGCCATCATCTTCTCGAGCGCTCTCGCGCGCCTGGCGACGTGCGTCTTCCTGATC
>JANYER010000464.1 GCA_025359825.1 Granulicella sp. | reverse complement strand
GGGGAGTAGAACCAGGGCCAGGGGGAGGACGGTGCTGGTGAGGCGAAATGTAAATTTCATAACGCACCTCTTGGGAGCGCTTGCCTATTTCTGGTTTCGAAGGGCGAGAAGGCGGTGGCGCGCCTCCCACTCCTCATCGGGGAATTTCCCATTCGCCACGGAGAGGAACTGCTTATACAGGTCAGCGGCTTCTTTGGCCTGGTGCAACTTGTCGTGCGCGGTAGCCGCCAGGAACAAACCCGACGGAGACTGTGGCAGTACGGTAGCACGAAGTGCGAGCGCTTGCAATGTCCCCTGGGGATCATTGTTTTGCGAGGCGGCAAAGGCGAGGTGGCTGGCAGCGCTGCCCAGGTCTTCTTTGGTGGGAAAGGCGGCGGGGTTGGCGAGGGCGCGCATGAGGAGGACCTGGGCCTCGGCGGGGCGCTTGAGGTGGATGAGGGTGTCGGCGCGGTCGTCGAGCAGGGTGGGGTCGGGATTTTGGGAGAAGGAGATGAGAGTGGCGTAGAGGGGGTCGGCCTTGGCGTATTCGCCGGAACGGGCGTAGAGGCCTGCAAGTAAGCGGGTTACGGCAGGATCCTTGGGATGAGATGCGTGGAGCTTTTCTACCAGCGGCAAGGCTAGAGCGGATTTGGCGGGATCGGAGCTTGCCATATAGACGGTGGCGAGTTGGGCATTGAGAGGAGTGGCTTCGGCTTCGCTGGGGTTCCTGGCTAGTGCCGCGGTGAGGAGGGCTTCGGCTTCGTCGGCCTTGTTCTGGCGGAGGAGGATGTGGGTGAGGGCGGAGGTGGCGGCGGGGTCGTAGGGGGTGGTGATGAGGATGCGACGGTAGGCAGCTTCGGCGGCAGGCAGGTTGTTGGAGGCCTCGGCAAGCTCGGCGGCGAGCAGGACGTCGTCGGGGGTCTCGGGGGAGAGCTTGAGGGCGGCAAGAAGGTTCGTGCTGGCTCCGGCAGGGTCAGTAGGCTGGTTGATGCGGGCGAGGGTGCGGTAGGCGCGGGCCTTGAGGCTGGGGTCGGGGGCGTCAAGGGTGACGGTGGTGTTGAGCTCGGCCTGGGCAGCCTTGGTGTCACCCTGGCGGGCGAGGAGGAGGGAAAGGGCCAGATGTGGCTCGAAGAATTTGGGGTCGGCCTCGATAGCGCGACGGTAGGTTTCGACGGCGATGGGTTGGTCGAGGGCGTCCTGGGTGGAGGCTAGGTCGTAGAGGAGGTGGGGGTCGGTGGGGTTGCGGGCGACCAGGGTGGTGAGGAGCTTGAGGGCGGCGGGGTAGTCGTGCTGGTTGAGGGCATCGTTGGCCTGGATGCGGAGGGGGTCCTGCTGGGGTTGGGAGCTGGAGCTGGCGTCTCTGGTGCCGGCGGGGAGTTGGGCTTGGGTGGAGACTGTTAGCAGGAGCAGGGCTAGTGCCAGTTTGGTGTGTTTCGGTGCTTGCATGGTTGTATCCCCCTCCCCCGGTTTCTTGCGCAAAGTCTTCGAACCAAAGGATATAGCTTTGGACTTGCGGTTTCGTTTTAAGTATCGAAGCCCGGCCTCGAATGGCCGGGCTTCGGTTGCTTTGACTGGTTTAATGATAGCAGGGGTGTCAAGTGTTTTGGGGGATTGTGGGGGGCGATGAAATTCGTTTGGGGGGATAAGAGGGTGACCTGGGGCGTTGCCCCAGGCTAAGTTAGCTCGGGCCTTCAGCCCGAAGGGCGAGTGTCTGTGGACGATGGCGGAGATTGTTGCTTCCGAAGGGTGAGTGTGTGGATGATGGGTGGAGATCTTTGCTTCCCCAACCATCGCGCGATCAGGCGCGCTCAGGATGGGGCACCCGGAGAGTTGTGTTTGGCCGCTGGTTAGGATGGGGCACCCGGAGATTGGTGTTGGCCAAAGGAGGCTAGTGGGTGGGGTGGGATTCGGCTTCTAGTTGTTTTTTGATTCTTGGGGTGGGGGTTCCGGGGTTTGGCTGGGGGAGGAGGGTGAGACCTTGTTGTGCGGCTTGGATTGCCTGCTCGGGTTGGTTGTTGGCGCGGTGGGCCTGGGCGAGGAGGAGGAAGTAGCCGGGGGCTTTGTGGTGGGTGAGGAGGACCCCTTGCTCGGCCCAGTGGAGGGCGCGGGCCGGGTCGCGCAGGGATGCGGGTTGCGCTTCGAGGTAGGCGCTGGTGGTGCGGTCCATATCGTTGGCGGAGGCTTGTTTGGAGTCGGCGGCCCGGCTGAGGAGGGCGAGGGAGGCTGCGGTGTCGGCCGTGCTCTCCGTTGGCTGATGGAGGGCGGCGCGGGTGGCGCTGAGCGAGACGAGGACGCTGGCGAGTTGAGCCTTCCAGGGCTCGTGCGATGGGGAGAGCTCGATGATCTTGCGGATGGTGGAGGCTTCGAGGTCAAGAGCCTGGGCTTTGCGCTGAAGATTCCTGGTGCGCTCTGCGGGCTGGAGGGGTGGGTGTTCGGCTAATACTGGGTCGGCGGCGTATCCGTAGGTTGCGGCTTCACTTTCGTAGAGGCGCTGGAGGTCTCCGAGGGCGGTGACGTTCTTTGCGTCGGCGTCGGCTAGCTTTTGGTAGATCGCTTTGGCCTGCGCGAACAGAGGCTCGGCTTGAGAGTAGTTGCAGCGCTCGACGTGGGAGTAGGCCTGCTTGCGAAAGAGCAGGGCGCGGAGGCGGACCTGTGCGAGGCGATTTTTCTGCTCCTCGGGGAGCTGGTCCTGAAGCTGCAGCGCGGTCTGGAACTCCTGGAAGGCTTCGGTTGGATTGATCTCCAGGACGACGTTGCCGATGTGCATGTGCATGACGGCCAAACCACGGCGGACGGCCATGTAGTTGGGGTCGATGCGGAGGGCGTGGGCGTCCATGTCGAGGGCGTGCTGGTAGGCGACGGTGGCAGCGACGGGGTCTGCCAAGCCGGAGTCTTCGGCGAGCTCGTTGCCGAGGGTCTCGTTGGAGATGGCGGCTTCGAAGATGAGATCGGGCTTGATACCGGGGAGTTGGATGGCGCGGTCGTAGACTTGCACGGCTGCCTGCAAGGAGGCGACTGACTCCTGGGCGTTGCCCATGTCACTGATGGCTTCGCCACGCGCTTCAAGAGCAGCGGCCTGGGCGCGGAGAACTGCTGGATCGCTCGGATACGTTTTGGATAGCGGCTCAGCGAGGGCGATGGCTTTGTTGAAGCTGATCAGGGCACCGGGAGTGTCGGCTACATTCTGGTAGTAGAGGTTGCCCTGGACGTTGCCCAGGCGGGTGTACGCGCCGATGAGGTCAAGGGCGGTCTGGCGGTCGCCGAGGGCGTCTTTCTGCATACGGTCGAGGTGCTCGAGGACGCGGGTGACGAGCAGTTTTTGCGCGCCGGTGGAGCCGGGTATATCTTTGAGGGCCTCGTCCAGCTCGGAGAGGAGGCTGTTACTGAGCTGACGCAGATCGGCGGAGCGGGCTTCCGCTTTGCGGCGTTGCTGGTTGGCGATGTGCGATTGCCACAGGATGCCGCCGATGCCGGCGAGAGCGGTGATGAGCAGCAGAACCGCAGCGGCAATGGCGAGCTTATTGCGGACGACGAACTTTGTGGCGAGATATTTGAGGCTGCCTCGGCGTGCGGCTACGGGGCGATGCTGGAGGTGGGCTTCTACATCCGCAGAGAGCTGCTCGACAGTGGCGTAGCGGTCAGCGGGATCTTTGCGGAGAGCTTTAAGGATGATGCTGTCGAGATCGGCGTCAAGGCCAGGGGCGACTGAGCTGGGGCGCTGGGGGTTCTGGTTGACGATGACGCGGACCATCTCTTCGATGCTGAACTCTGAGAGCTCATACGGGTGTACGCCGGTGAGAAGGAGATAGAGGAGGACGCCGAGGGAGTAGGTGTCGGAGGCGACGGTGATGGGGCGGCCGAGGACCTGCTCCGGACTGGCGTAGCGGGGGGTGAAGGTCTGCATGCCCTGGCGGGTCAGGTCCTGGTTCGCTTCCTCTGGTGTTGCATCGGCGATGAGGATCTTGGCGGTGCCGAAGTCGAGGAGGTGAGGGATACCGGCGGGGTCGACGAGGATGTTGTCGGGTTTGAGGTCGCGGTGGACGACGAGGTTCTGATGGGCGAATTGGACGGCTTCGCAGACGTTGCAGAAGAGCTCAAGACGCTGGGGGATGGTGAGGTCCTGCTGGGTCGCGTACTGGGTGATGGAGACGCCATCGATGTACTCCATGACGAGGTAGAGTTCGCCAGAGTCGCTGACGCCGCCATCGAGCAGGCGAGCGATGTAGGGGTGGATGAGGCCGGCGAGGATTTGACGTTCGGTACGGAAGCGATTGCGGAAGAGGTCGGTGGCGAGGGGAAGGTCGATGATCTTGACGGCGACCTGCTGGTTGAACTGGCCGTCGGCACGGTCGGCGAGGTAGACGGCTCCCATGCCGCCGCGGCCGAGTAGCCGGAGGAGGCTGTAGTTGCCGATGCGGCGATTGGTGATGACTTCGCCGGTGGTTGTGCTGGCGAAG
>JANYER010000461.1 GCA_025359825.1 Granulicella sp. | reverse complement strand
TCCACGTTGCCGCTGTAGTTCGAGCAAAGCCTGCCCGTGCGTCGCGTCGGAGAAGTGATACAACACCTTTACCCCACGCGCAGCCTGCTCCAGCGCAAAGTGGCGCATATTGGAAATTAGCAGCACCAGCTTTTTCTTGTGATACGACCGCCGCATCGCCTTGGCGGCGGACTCCACCATCACGATGCCTGTCGCCTCACCCGCTTGCTCGCAGAGCGGTCCCGTCCGATCCGTCAAACGGTCATATGGAACATAGATCCAGCGACGGCTTGCGATATCGGCTTTGTCAGGTGCAGCGGCGAGAATGCGGTTATGGAACAAAGACATACTCTAATCATCAGCTTTATCTTGAAGTCCCCAGCCAGCCGCGAGTATCCAATCAAATCCAACGAGTGTTTCTTTTGCGGGAGCCAAACTTCTCTATTTTGGAGGAAGTAGATGTCGCCAGTCACACGATTCTGTTCAAAATCTTTGCAGATAAGTCCAGAGACAATGGTGACGGTGCACGCAAATTCACTTTAGTCTTCAATCGTCAGCCAGAAGTCTTCCGATTCCGCATCACACTAAGTACCACCTGCTTACTGGAGCATAACCGAATGCTGAACCGCCGCCTTACCATCATAGTGTCTGCACTCTTCACAATCGTCACGCTTCACGCATTCGCCCAGGCTCCACTCACCGAGTGGCACAATGACACTCTCAACCTGCGTTTCAGCTACCCATCCGACCTCACGCAGTCCGACGCCGCGGAAGCTGTGAAAGACGGCCACCTCACCTTGCTCGGTATCGCCGGCACCTCTGATCCAGCACTCGCAGCCGCGACCCGCTGTCTCCGCCCCGATCTCCTCGCGAAGTCCGCAACCGCTACCATCCTGCTCGCCGAACTCGACATCACCTGCCTCACCTCGGAGCAACAGGCGAACGCCAAAGAACTCCTCGGCAACATGGCTGAGCTCGTCACTAAGGTTCCAGGTATGGCATCCATCGCGCCCCCAGCCTGGTACAACGTGGGCTGGCAGAAGGTCCACATGGCTGCCGCGCAGGGCTCTCCACAGAGTGCCGATTCAACTCCGCAGCGCCTTTACACGATGGGATTCTCGACCAGTTGGAACAATCATCTGCTGGTCTGGTACTTCTCCTCTACCGATATCCAAACGCTCAATCGCATCACCAAGAGCACGGTCCGCTTCGGCCGCTCCTCTGCAGCGCCTATCTATCCCAGCGCCATCAACGACGCTGGCCCAAAGAACTAAACACGCTCAGGCGATCTCTTCCGCGGCCACGCACTCCACCTCAGCCATAGCCTTACCCGTCTTCAACTTCGAGCTGGTCACCAGCCACACCGCCAGCAGAATCGCGGCCATCCCCACATACTCCATCCCTACCATGCGTTCATGCAGAAAGACCGCACCCAGCGCCACTGCCACAATTGGATTGATGTAGGCATAGGTCGCCACCTTCGCCACCGGCACATGCTCCAGCAGATAAATATATGCGGTGTAGCCGACCAGCGAACCAAATGTAACCAGATAGAGCACAGATGCGTAAGCCTGTGTCCTCCACTGCGCACGGCTCCAGTCACCCAGCGCCAGCATGATCGCACCGTTGACCAATCCCGCCAGAAACATCTGCCACCCTGCCGAAGCGAATGGGCTCACCTGCATCTTGCAGCGTCGCGCGATGATCGTGCCCACCGTCCAACTCAGCGCGCAACCCAGCGCAAACAGTGCGCCTACCATCTGTCCCTTATCGCCGTTCAAACCCTCCCAGAGTCCCGGCCATAACAGCACCAGCAGTCCTCCAAAGCCCGCAGCAATTCCCACCCAACCCTTCGCTCGCAGCCCTTCGCCTCGCGGAGCCACCGCCTCAAACAGCGCCACATACAACGGAATCACCGCAATAATCAGCGAAGAAAGTCCACTCGCCAGCGTCCGCTCCGCATACATCAGGCCGACGTTCCCGCCCGTCAGCATCAGTACGCCAATCAAGAATTGCAGCCAGGCCTCCCGCCCCGTCAGCCGCAGCGAGATACCTCTTACCCTACAAAACAGCAACATCAGTCCGCCTGAAATCATGTATCGCAGCGCGCCCAGCACAAACGGTGGCATCACCTGCACACCAAACCGGATCGCCACAAACGTCGAGCCCCAGAAGAAGTACACGCACCCAAACGCGATCAGCACCTTTGTACGCAGTGCCGCTCCGTTCGCCTTCGATATTTCAGTAAAGTCCACCGCTCTATCTTAGTCGTCACCCACCCCAACAAAGAAGAGGCGGGTGCAGCAACAAAGTATGCACCCCCCCCCA
>JANYER010000457.1 GCA_025359825.1 Granulicella sp. | reverse complement strand
GGCGCTGCATCATCCCGGCTCCTACCTTCGCTACAGAATGCACGTTCACGATGAAAAGGGCGACCAGGTCCGCGACGTGATTGAAAGCATGGCGTCGGGCATCAATCGGATCATCGCGTCGGCGATCTTCCGGCTGGACTCTTCATTCTTGACATGGTGGTAGTAGTCGGCAGGCGCGGCGATCATCGCGTTAAGCCGGTCCTGCTCTGCCTTGTCTTCCGCATCCGTCAGCGGACGGCCTTCCTTCAAAATGAGCCGTGCCACGCTGCCATCCTTGCTTTCAATCACGTCGCGGACCTGGTCGCCCTTTTCATCGTGAACGTGCATTCTGTAGCGAAGGTAGGAGCCGGGATGATGCAGCGCCACCAACTCATTCGCCGCCACCTCCACCACCCAGGAGCGGGCCGGCAGGTCCAGCGGTGATGCGGCGACCTTTGCTGCCGTCACTGCCTGCTGATTTTCATTCCTATCCCCAAATCCTGCCGCACGGCAAGGCTGTGTTCCGGATACCACCAAGTAGCCGATGGCCAGCAGAGCAACTGTAGCAATGTAGCGCACAGCACTGCAGCGCACCCTAATGGAGCGCACCGTAATGGAGCACACAGCCGCGCGCATTGCCATGTGCCCCAGTGTGTGGGGCCGTGTCAAAGCCAAGGGATGCAGCAGGGAAGTGCGCGGTCGAGTCTCAGCATTACTGTCGTCGTACTCTTTGGGTTGAACCAGAACCGGAACCTCCTGCAACAACTTTCGCACATCTTCAACAGGGAATCGACTGCCACCCTGCTACCTTAAGACGTAGAAAGTCAGTGCAAAGTTTGCTGACAGCAAGCTGCTTCGTACACGCGTGGCAGCCATGATTTTTTGAGCGTTCCGTTGCGTCCGCAGCCTGTTTGCCTCACGGCTCTGGCTTGCGTATAGTTCGGGCAAGAGCAGGCAATTTACCAGTGGTTTAGGAGAGTCCCAGTTCATGAAGCCAAATGAAGGTTCCACCGTCATCGGGAAGTCAGTCATCGTACGCGGAGAGCTCTCCGGCAACGAAGACTTGTATATGGACGGCGATCTGGAGGGGACCATTACGCTGACGGACAGCCGCCTTACCATCGGTCCCAACGCCCGGGTTGTGGCCGATATTAACGTCCGTGACCTGGTGGTCTTCGGGAAGCTGACGGGCAACGTCCGGGCGTCAGGGCGTATCGAACTGCGTCAGTCTGCCGTCGTTAATGGCGACCTCTTCGCCAGCCGCCTCTCCATTGAGGAGAGCGCCGTGGTGCAGGGCAAAGTAGAGCTACTCGCACCCGTAGCTGCTGCTCCGGCAGCCGCAATGGAGCCCGCGTCCGGTAGTTCGTTCGAGCTCGAGCTCAGGGCGTAGGACGAGGGATCGAGTCGATGCGCAATCTCTTCGGAGGTAAGGACAACCCAGGCAGTTCCAAAGGGGCCAGCAACGACCGGGTGCCGCGGCATTCCAGCGGCTGGAAGGCCTTGCTGCAGCATCTTCGTAGCGGCGAGTCGCTACGCATTCTGGACATCGGCCCGACGTCCTCCACCAATATCAACTTCATCACCAGTATCGGCCACAGTATCTATATGGCAAACCTGGTGGAGGAGGCCGCCAAGCCGGAGTGGCTGATCGCTGCCGCCCCGGGAGAGCCCCCAACCTTCGATGTGGAGCGCTTTCTTGCGGCCAACCTCAACTTCTCAGGCCGGATCTTCGACGTTGTCATCCTGTGGGACACGGCGGACTATCTGCCGGATACCTTACTGCCGGCTGTGCTCGATCGCATCCATAGCGTGATGCAGGAAGGCGGCCTGATGCTGGCTCTCTTTCACAGCAAGGCGGAGGGGTCGGATACCACCTTCTCCCGCTATCACCTCACCGAAACCGATGCGGTGGAGATGCAGCGAGCAGGGAACTACCCCATCCTTCATATCTATAACAATCGGCAGATTGAAAACATGCTCAAAGAGTTTTCCAGTTATAAATTCTTTCTCGCGAAAGATAACTTGCGCGAGGTAATTGTGACTCGCTAGCGATAGATGTATGTTCCATAAAAAAAGGGGAGACTGTGAATCATGGTCTCCCCTTTTTTTCGTTTGAAACATTCTTGAAGCGATCTTGTTAGCCTTTGGCAACCTGTTTGCGGCGGTCCGCCCAGCGCTTCTTCATCGCATCCGCGATGCGCTTGCGGCCTTCAGGGCTTAGCTTCCGCTTAGCGGCCTTCTTGGCTGGAACTACAGCGGCCGTGGCGTTCTTGCTGCCCTTGGGACGTCCGCGCCGCCCTACTGAAGCGGTCTGTGTTCCGGCAAGCAGTGCACGAGCCTGTTGCAGCTTGGAAATTTGTGCGTCAATCTGAGCAATGATTCCACTTACTTCCATCGGATGACCTCCAGATATGCCACAACCTATTGTGGCTTTACCTATGTTTTTTCTATTGAGTTACTTAAACAAAATACAACTCTTACCTAAGACCATACAGAAGCTGGTCTGGGTTTGTAAATCGAAGAGCACGCTCTAAGTGTGATGCACGCAGGGTAGATGGCTTCTAAGGTTTGGTTGGAGTGGTAGTAGGCTTCTCTGCGTCCGGACTTACCGGTGTGCGCAATTTAGGGATGGAATATCCAGGGCCGGACTCATCCAGCACGTCGCGCCGGGGGCTTCCCAGCCCGCGCCGGCTATTCGCCTCTTCAATGCACTCCTGCAAGCCGCGCAGCGTCCCCTGCTTGTCCAGCTTGAACTCCGTCGCCATACGGGTCAGGGCATAGGTCAGGATGTCGCTGTGGTGCAGATGCTGCATGTCCGGGGTGCGCCGCATATTCAGCCATAACCGGTGCACCAGCTCAACTTCATCCGGCTGGATAACCGGCGCATGAGGCCCGATGTGGAAGCTTAGGGACTCGCCATCCGGCTTGACGATATAGAACGTGAACTGTCGCTTCGGCTCTGGCAGGGCTTCCCACGCCTGACCCATGTGGTAAGCCTGCTCCTGCGCGGTCAGCTTAGTCGACAGCCCAGAAACTACCGCAGCAGCATCCAGCGAGTTCGCAGTCTGCACCAGTGCGGCGAAGATATCGCCCGCCGGCACCACCAGCAGCGAGATATGTTTGCCAAAGCTCTCCGCAACCGAGACAGCCTTGGTGAACAGCATCTGCTCATGCTCGCTGAAGAGCTGCTCGGAGGCGTCCACATACTCCGGCCCTCCAGCGCCCATCATTCGTGCAGCCAGCACCACGAGGTCCTGCTCGTCGGTATCGGTATGCGTCAAGGCCCACTTTAGCGCAAATGGTGCGGCTGAATCCCGCATGGTCACTACCACGGCACCGGGACGTATCTGCAGCGACTCGCGCCCGACTTTATCTTGGTGTTCTAGTTGGAAGTGTTCGCGCATCTGCCGCGAGGTCACGTCATGACGACGCTTATTGTCTCGCTCCGAGAGGGAGAAGATGACAAAGAAGGTCGCCGCAAACAGAATGCCGCTGACCGTCGCGACCGACTTGGTAAACAGGTTCACAATGGCCGTGGTCAGCAGCACCAGGAAGACCGAAAGCAGCCCAAAAGGAATCTCAGTCTTACCAATCTTGATATTGAGTGGCACCTTCCAACCGCGTTCACCGTGGTACTTGTAGCGGAGCACCAGCATGGCCAGGGAGTTGAAGGTAAAGCTCCAGATCACGCCAAACGCATACGCCTCTCCTAGCATAATCACGTTGCCCCGGGTCACCAGGATGGTGAAGAGTTGCAATATCACTACAAGGTTCACAATTCGGTAGCTGGTGCCAAAACGACGCTGCGGCTTGCGGAACCAGTCAGCCAGCACACCATCTTCTGCGACGCGCATCAGCACGCCCGTCGAGCCTACGATGGCTGTGTTGACTGCTCCACCCAGAATCAGAAATCCGACAATCACAACAAATACCCGGAAGGCGATCCGCAAGGCCAGTGGGCCAGCCATATACATCGCCATGCCCGCGATCAGGTTGTCGCGGTACACCGGCACACGGACTGCATCTGGAATCAGCATCACCGCCAGCAGGGACCCGATGCCGGTAAAGATGAAGCTGTAGATCGCAATGACGATTGCAGCGCGTTTCAGGTTTTTCAGCTTGGGATGCTCAATTTCCCGATTCACTTGGGCGAGCGATTCTTCGCCACTCATCGCCAGGACAGAGTGCCCAAACGCCATCAGCACACCGAACATTCCCATCGTCTTCATGAAGCTGGTGTGCTTCAGAAAGCCCATCGCATCATCAGAAAACTTTAGATTGTCGGGAGTAGGCCACGGTGGCAAGTGGGCACCCACATGGAACGCCGTAAAGATTCCCCAGCCCAGCAGGACTACCACCATCACGGTCGTAATCTTCATCACCTTCAGGGCCTTGTCGCTGGACTCTTCAATTCCCTTGGTGTTCTGCCACCAGAAATAAATTGTTACCAATATCGCAATGAAGGCGGAGCTACCATCCACATGCAATTGACGCGCGTTACCGTTAGCCTGGATCGTCAGCATCCCTATCCAGTGCCGTGACGCGCAGAGCCGCAGTACCTCGTTCAGCAAGCCAATGATGTACTGTCCTGCGGACACACCTGAAATGGGCCCCGTAAGGATGTAGTCGAACATTAACGCCGAGACGCTTACCTTCGCAAAGGTCCCGCCCAGGGCCTCTTTTACGATGCGGTACACGCCGCCGCGCGTGAACATGCTACAGCTCTCGACATAAACAGCCCGCACCGCAAAGCTGAACAGCATCACGCCCAGGATGAACCACGGTGCCGACTTACCTACCGCCTCTTCGGCAATGCCTCCCGCATAGAAGGCCGAAGAGCCAAGGTCGTTCAACACAATGGCCGCGGCGCGCCAAAAGGAGATAAAAGTGAGCATCACGGATGAGGCCACCACCAGCCGTACGCGGGTCGATTGCGAGATCGGAATGCTTACTTTAGATGCCATGGTCTAGGTTGCAACGCGCTCCGGATCGCTGAGTCCCATTCAAGTCAGATCTCAGGCCCGGAATAATAAGCAGTAGAAGGAGCGCAGGGAGAAAACAACTGCTCGCTCACCACCAGCCAGCTAGTCTTCGTCGTCGTCCAGCAACTCCTTCAGGTCTTCGATGAAGCTGACTGCAATCACAATCGCCGAACCTGCCATTCCTAGGAAGAATAGGGGGACGACGACCTTTGCAATCATTCGAACGACAAGATCCATACTGTGGTTATTGTATCCCCTC
>JANYER010000451.1 GCA_025359825.1 Granulicella sp. | reverse complement strand
CGCGACCGACTTCGTCGATGTTGTCGAGGTTCTTCATGACCTGGATGAGGCCGAGGACTGCGCCGATGATTCCTACGGTGGGAGAGTAGCCGCCGGCGGCTTCGAAGACGGCGGGGATTTTTTCTTCAATCTCGGATTTGTTGTCGAGCTCGAGCTGCATGATCTTGCGGACCTCTGCGGGCTCGGTGCCGTCGACGGCGAGCATGAGGGCTTGCTTAAGGAAGGGATCGTGGACAGAGGCGAGGTCGGAATCGAGAGAGACGATGCCGGACTTGCGGGCCTTGTTGGCGAACTCGACGAGCTGGGCGAGGATGGCCTCTCCGTCTTCGCCTTTGTGGAGGAAGACCTTGACGACTGCCTTGAGGGCGGCAAGGAAGATGCTCATGGGGAATTGGAGCATGACGGCGCCCGCGGTGCCTCCGACGACGATCATAGCGGCGGTGGGCTGGGTGATCTGGGCGATGCTGCCGCCTTCGATCATCATGCCGGCGAGGATGCCGATGACTGCGAGCAGGATTCCACCGATGCTGGCGATGTCCATGTGAGGGTCCTTGGTGGGGCTAGGCGTTAGGAGTTGCGTGAGAGCTTGTGGGCGTCGAAGGTGGACTTGGCGGTGATGGCCGCGGAGGCTTCGGGCCACGCTTCGCGCAGGATGGCGGCGCGATAGAGACGGATGCGGCGGGAGACCTCGTCGCAGGGTTCGAGGACGACCAGTTTTTCTCCGGTGATGAGGGTGAGGACGGTGTCGGGGGATGCCTCGGCATATTTGATGAGGTCGCAGTTGACGTCAAGTCGGCAGCCGTTGAGACGGGTGAGTTCAATCATGTGAAGGGTTCCTTCTATAGGGTGTATCGGCGGGTGGGAGAGTAACGATAGATAGAGGGGGCTGTGCGGACGGGAATGTGACTTTGTGCAAGGAAAGATGGGGAAGTGCTCATGTGCAGGAATGGTGTGCCGATGAGGTGTGGGAACGCGGAGCCTTCCGCAGGGTACATCGAGGTTTACAACGGCAGACAAGGCGTTGTGAGCGTAGGTTTACCACCGGGGACAGGCGCTGCGGCAGTCGATATTTCGTGCAGTCTAATCGCGCAATTCAGGAGTAATAAATATGTCCCTTGGTGTTTTGAATAATATTTCCGCCATCTACGCGCAGACCAATCTGAACAACACACAGATGAGTCTGCAGAACACATTGACGCAGCTCTCTTCCGGTTCGCGCATTAACAGTGGCGCGGACGACGCGGCCGGTCTTGCAGTTGCAGACGGTCTTCATGCCAACGTTGCTGCGCTGACCCAGTCCTCGCAGAATGCGACCGCTGGCGTTGGCCTGTTGCAGACCGCTGATGGCGCTCTGTCGCAGGTGACCAACCTTCTCAACCGCGCAGTTACGCTGGCCACCCAGGCGGCTAACGGTACGCTGAACAACAACCAGGTGAGCTCGGCCAACCAGGAGTACCAGAATATTCTTTCGGAGATCGGCAACATTGGATCGACGACCAACTTCAACGGCAACAGCGTGTTTTCGAACACCGCCAAGACGGTATTTGTAAGCGACGGAACCTCTTCGGGCGCGAACGTGTACAACATTGCCGTGGGTTCGCTTTCAGCATCTGGAGTTGGTACTTCGGCTGGTGCGGCTGCATCGACAGCTTCGTTGACGAACCCCACCGCGACGGCTTCGACTACTTCGGCTGGCGCAGTGGCTACCTTTGCTTTGGGTGCGTCCACGCACACCGTCTCCGGCAGTCTTAGCATCGCAGTCGCTGGCGGCACTGCGGTGACTGCGACGCTGGCTTCCGGAACTTCGCTGGCGGCTGCGGTGACGCAGTTGAATGCGCAGTCGAGCTTCAGCGCTGCTGGGTTGGTGGCTAGCCAGGGAACCGGTGCGAACGCCAATAAGCTGATCATCACCGGTCCCGTCGATACCGGTACGGCTGGCACGAATGCATTGACCCTGACCGGTACTGCACTCTCCGATACGACTCCTGCTGGAGCCGTCGGCGCTGGCGTGGACTTTACGTCCTCCGGTGTTGCTACGCTTTCCTCCAGCACCGCACAGTCGGTGCTGACGAGCGTGACGAGTGCAATTGCTGACATCGCCTACCAGCGCGGTTCGCTGGGTGCCAGCATCAACCAGTTGACGGCTGCGTCGAACGTTGCGAGCTCGGAGTCGGTGAACCTTACTTCGGCTGAGAGTTCGATCCGCTCGACCAACTATGGACAGGCCACCAGCGACATGGCGAAGTACAAGGTGCTGAGCCAGACCGGTATCAGCGCACTGTCCCAGGCCAATGCCGTGCAGCAGGACGTCTTGAAGCTGCTGCAGTAAGACGTTCGGAGAGAGCGGCGACCTGGGGAAACTCTGCCTGGTCGCCGCTTTTCCGTTTAGAGACGGTCTGCTTCGGCCTCCGGCATTCCCTCGGCGGCTAAAGCCGCATTTCATACACGAGCACTGCGGCGGGGCTAAAGTCCCGCCCTTTCAAAACGACGACTTGTTTAGAGGTTTTTTAGAGGACCTTCTTCAGAAGGATGTGGCTGGTGACACCGCGGTGCATTAGGAACTTCCAATGGATGGATGAATTGTTTGGAACGGGGCTTGCAGGCTGTTGATTTATTGCTAGAGCTTCCCATGAGGTCTTTATGTCTACAGTTGGGTTGAGTTTCGGTTCGATTGCGGGCGGAACTGGTTTTGATGTCAATGCGACGGTGACGTCCATTCTGTCCATCGAGCAGGGGATCGAGACGCCGTGGAAATCGCAACTGACGACGCTGAAGGCGCAGGATACGGCGTTCAGTACGTTTGGGACGGACCTCTCTGCGTTGTCGACGGCGTTGCAGTCTTTGACGGACTTTACGGGGGTGCTGGCGTCGAAGCAGGGATCGAGTTCGAATACGAATGTGATTGCTCTGACGTCTGCAAGCTCTGCGGCGGTAGCGGGGAGCCATTCGATTACGGTGACTTCGCTGGCGCAGACTTCTTCCAATTATTCGAGCCGTATTACGACGGCCTCAGATACGTTAAATGGGAGCGTAAGTCTGCAGGTGGGCTCGGGGGTAAGTCATTCGATTGCGGTGGACCCGAACAATCCTACGCTGGCGGGTTTAGCGGCTGCGATCAACGCGGCGGGCGCGGGTGTGACCGCGAACGTGGTGACTGACACACTGGGGTCGCGGCTATCGCTGGTGAGTGGAACGAGCGGGGCGGCAGGGCAGATTACGCTGGGTTCGACGGTGACGGATACGACGACCGGCGCGGCGATGACATTCGCGACAGGACAGTTGGGCGTGGATGCGGTGCTGAATGTGGATGGACTGGATACGACGAGCGCATCGAACACGGTGACAGGCGTGATTCCAGGGGTGACGTTCCAACTGCTGTCGTCTTCTTCGGGGGGTACAGGGGGGGGTGCAGGTACGCCGGTGCAGGTGCAAATTACAAACAACAATAGCTCGATTGCGGCGGCGATGGGAAGCTTTGTAACTGCCTATAACGCGGTGGTGAGCGACATCAAGACTCAGGAGGGAAAAGACGCGAACGGGAATGCACAACCTTTGTATGGAAATACGACGCTGGCGATGATTCAGAACCAGCTCTCGATGGGGCTCCTGGGAGGCGCGGCGAGCGGGAGCATCAGCAGCATCACGCAGATGGGTCTGTCGGTAGGGCTGGATGGCAAGCTGACGTTGAATGCTGCCGACCTGGAGACTGCGCTGAATACTAAGTTCGGCGATGTGACGGGCTTTCTGCAGAACTCCGGGAGCTTTGGGCTGACGTTTACTACGGCACTGAATGGTTTGAGTAGTACTTCCACTACCGGTGCTCTGTACCTGGCGCAGCAGGAGAATACGGCGCAGGAGGCGACACTGAACCAGAGCATCGCGAACCAGGAGACGCGGATTGCGGCGGACAAGATACGACTGACGGCAGAGTTGAATAGTGCGAACCAGATCCTGCAGTCGATTCCAAGCCAGTTGAATGAGGTGGACCAGATCTATAGCGCCGTTACCGGCTACAACCGTTCGACGACAGGATAAATAACTATGAGTACAAACTATCGGGAGCAGGCACTTGCAGGGGCTACGGGAGTGGAGTTAGTGGTGGCGCTGTATGACGGAGTGATCCGGTTTTTGTACCGGGCGATCCAGTGCGTCGAAGAGGATGATGTGCGAGGGCGTCGCGTGGCGGTGAAGAAGGCCGTAGACATCCTGATGTATCTGCAGGCCCGTCTGCGGACTGACGTTGGTGGCGCCACGACAGAGACGCTGGTGGACTTCTATGCGGAGATGTTTACGATGACGCTGGAGGCCTCTTCAATTGCTTCGAAGGAGCATTTTGAAGAGGTGATTGCGTGCCTTTGGAATGTCCGGGATGCATGGATGATTGTGGCGAAGGACCCGGCAGCAGGCAAGGTGTTGCCGCGCGAGTTGCGAACTCGGGAAGAACGCTTTGTGCTGAAGAGTGTGGTGGTGGAGGCAGAGGGCGAGGCGGTGGGTTCGAGTTGGTCGGCTTAAGTGATTAAGCGGTGACGGCGATCTCTTCTTCGAGGCGTTGTTTCTCGAAGAGGCTGGTGTAGTAGCCGTTGCGAGTGATGAGCTCGTCGTGGGTGCCGCGCTCTACAATGCGGCCGGCGACGAGCACTGCGATCTGGTCTGCGTTGCGTGCGGTGGAGATGCGGTGCGAGATAAGAATGGTGGTGCGGCCCTGCATGACGCGGCGTAGGCCGGCGAGAATCTGTTCTTCGGTGTAGGTGTCTACGCTAGCCAGAGCATCGTCGAGGATCAGAATGCGGGGGTTGCGGATGACGGCGCGCGCGATGGCTGTGCGCTGTTTCTGTCCGCCGGAGAGGGTGAGGCCGCGCTCGCCGACGAGGGTGTCGAAGCCGCGAGGGAACTCGAGGATTTCGGTGGCGATGTGGGCGACGGTGGCGGCGGATTCGATCTCTTGCGGAGTGGCGTGTGGGGTGCCGAACGCTATATTTTGGCGGATGGTGTCGGAGAAGAGGAAGGTCTCCTGAGGGACGAAGCCGATGCTTTCGCGGAGGGTCTGGAGAGGGATTTGGCGGATGAGGGTGCCGTCGATGAGGACGGTGCCCGGGGCCGCGTCGAGCATACGAGGGATGAGGTTGACCAGGGTGGATTTACCGGAGCCGGTAGGGCCTACGATGGCCAGGGATGTGCCGGCGGGGATGTCGAGGTCGATGTTGGTAAGGACGTTGGGGCCGTCGGGGTAGGCGAAGGTGAGGTTGCGAAGGGTGATCGCGCCTTGAATGGGCTGGCTGCGGTGGTCGGAGAGCAGGGTGGGATCGTCGGCGATGGCGGGTTTCTGTTTCAGGAGTTCGTCGATGCGGACTACGGAGGCGGTGCCGCGCTGGAAAAGGTTGACGACCCATCCGATCGCGATCATGGGCCAGGTGAGGCGGACCATGTAGATGCTGAAGGCGGTGAAGTCGCCGACGGAGATGCGGTGGTGGATGACTTCGTGGCCGCCGACGAGCAAGGTGATCATCATGGAGAGGCCGAGGACGAACTCCAGCGTGGGCCAGAGCATGGCCATGAGGCGAACGAGGTGGAGGGAGCGGCGGATGTACTCCTGATTCGCGGTCTCGAAGGAGGCAATCTCGGCCTCTTCCTGGGCGAAGGCGCGGATGAGGCGGGCACCGGCGAAGTTCTCCTGGGCCTTGGAGGAGATGTCGGAGAACATGGCCTGGATGCGCTCGAAGCGGGTGTGGATGCGGGCGCCGAAGTACTGGACCAGGACGGAGGCGATGGGTAACGGTCCGAAGGCCCAGAGAGTGAGCTTCGGACTGATGTGAATCATGAAGGGCAGAGCGGCGGCGGTGAAGACGATGGTGTTGGCCGAGTACATGATGGCCGGGCCGAGGAGCTGGCGGACGGCGGCGAGGTCGTTGGTGGTGCGGGCCATGATGTCGCCGGTGCGATGGCTGTGGTAGAAGGCGGGAGGCTGGCGCTCAAGGTTGGCGAAGAGGTCGTTGCGGAGGTCGAACTCGATCTCGCGCGAGGCCCCGATGATGACCTGGCGGGTGATGTAAAGGAAGATGGCCGAGAGGGTGGCGATGACCAGGATGCGGAGGGCGTGGAAGAGGATCTTCTGCTGGGTGACGCCGTGGCGCATGTCGTCGATGGCGTGACCGACGACCTGGGGGAGCAGGACGGCGATGACGTTATAGAAGAGGACTGCGACGCCTCCCCAGGCGAGGGACTTCCAGTAGCGGCGGAGGTAGGGAGCGAGCGGATGGAGTCGTTCAAACATGGTTGGAAGGTGCCTTAAGGATTAGAGGTTGCTGGGGAGTGGAAGGGTGCAAAGGCTGGCTACAAGCTCTGGTGTCAGTATATCGGCGTGTCGCTTTCAAGAGTTACGTACGAGTTTCCGCGAAATTTTGGATGGAAGCGGAGCGAGGAGTTGCTGGCGGTGCGGTCCTACGAGGCGGCGACAGGCGACGATGGGAACGGTCAAAGTCAGGCCCGATCTGACAGTCAAGCGTGTCGAATTGTTTCAATAGGGCCACCGGGGGAGCATGGAATGGTGCAGCTCGGGCGGTTCGTGATGCTGTGTCTGCTGGGGAAATGGCCATCCATCGAAGGGTGGAGAAAGAATCATCCTTTGTGCTCAGGACATGGGAGGGGGGGGAGGCTAGTCTCACTTATGTAATGCACAACTTCCTCGGAGGCACCTAAGCGGTGCCTCTTCTTTTTTAACGCTGTAGCTGATCGTTGCAGGCAGAAGAGATGCCGGAGCGCTTGCTCCGGCATCTCTTCTTGCTGTGAGGTGTGGGTGACTAATTGCCTTGCGGGCTTGCGGGTTTCGCAGGCTCGTCGGTGGGCTTGGCGGGATCTGTAGGCTTGGCCGGATCGGTTGCGGGTTTCGCGGGATCGGTGGCCGGCTTGGGTGCTGACGGCGGTGTGGGAGGGGTGTCGGACTGGCCTACGAACTCGAGGTCGAAGATGAGGTCAGCCTTGGCGGGGATGACGGGCGGGCGACCTGCCTCACCGTAGGCAAGCTGGTAGGGGATATCGAGGCGGCGCTTGCCACCGACGTGCATGCCTTCGAAGCCGGTGTCCCAGCCGGGGATGACCTGACGGGCGCCGTACGGGAAGACGATGGGCGAACCGCGGTCTACGGAGGAGTCAAATTTGGTGCCGTCGGTGAGCCAGCCGGTGTAGTGGACGGTGTAGTATTTGCGCGGCTCAGAGAGAGGGCCGGTGCCGATGACGGTGTCGACATAGCGGAGCGCGTAGAGGGGCTTTGGGGTGCCTACGACTGCGGGGACGTTGGGTGGGGTGTCCTTGGGGTCGGCGACTGGTGTGGCGGCTTTTGCGGTGGTGGCGGTCTTGGCGGCGGTTCCGGTGCGGGGAGTGGAGCGGGCTGCCGGAGTGGTGGCTTTCTTTGGAGTGGCAGGAGTGGTGGTGGTTTGGGCGGTGGCAGCGGTGGTGAGGGCCAGGGTGAGGAGGAGCGCGGAGCGGTGGAAGATCATGGTGTTAGTTTAGGACGGATTTGGGGTGGATTGCCACTCTGGCCCGTTCGACCCCGCTTAGGGATGCGCGGTTTCGCATTCGGCGAACGGATTATTGGTACGCGTGACGCTTGCCCTTCAGCGACGGAAGATTTAGTGGGGTGTTCGATATGCGGAGTTTTGGGAAGAACCCGAGGCCCACATCTCAAAAATCAAGATATAAGGATCCGGCCTCCTAAAAATATTCACACTATGTTGCATGGTTGTAATGACTTGGTCCAAATCTGCGGAAATTAGGGATCACGCCCTTAGGGTCGAAACCCAAATCCCAGATGTAACAAAACTGGTTAGTCCTCAAATTGCCAAAGCCGTCTTCATAAGAAATGAGGCCATAGCAACACAGTCGCCGTTGCTTAGTAGGCACGACAAGTTGGAGGAATTGCGTCCATTTTCCGCCCTCTTCTTCAAAAGATTGAGCGACCGTAAAACTCTGTGTGGGAACCAAAATAATTCCTTGATCACCGACCTCAAAAAAATTTTGCTCGTGGTCGTAGGCAGGAAATTCTGGCAAAACTTCAGCACCGATGAGAGGGTCCGTATCTTCCAACTGAAAGGTATGTAAACGTATCTTCAAATCAACAATGAGAGCCGGTGTTCTCCCAAAGTTTTTGAAAGACATGTAGACTGCGAATACTTCCCCATTAGCGGGCAGATTTCCCATCTGCCTAATCTCGTCTACAACCCAAGCTCTTTCCGAATGGGAGGCAATGTCTGCACTCTGCTTCGCCGCTGTCGCGGCATCCCTAGCGGCTTCAGCAGCTATCTTGCTGTCAGCCAAGCTTTTTCTCATCATTCTGAGTTGCCATACGAAAAATCCCGCCTGAACACACGCAACGGTTACCAAGACGCCGGTAAGCCAAGCAACCCACCAGTTGGGGTCGTCTCGCCGCCGCTTGGCAGGCTTTTCATTACTCTCATATGTGCCCTCTGCGGAACTTGTCTGGCGACATCCGGGGCAGTTTGCATCATCCCAAATAGGAAGCTTCTGAGTGCCCTTAACATCAGTTTGGGTATGACTCTGAGCGTCGTTGGGCTTAATATCCCGCTTTTGACTGGTCTGTTCTACAGCACTTAGGGTTGGTGGCTGTGACGGTTGACCGTAAAGCAAACCCAAACACACTACAAATAGCAAAGCAAAAGACCAAAGTTTGGACATGCGTCATTACATCAGTAAAGAAAGGCTTATATGCGCAAATTTTTACTGTAGATTACAACCCTGCAACACCATGTGGAGGCTCCGGGGAAACTACGATGCCCACCTTAGCGACGATGAAGCTGTCGCGAAGATGGGGCACCCGGATTTCGCGGTTGAAGGGTCCGATGAGTAGGGGTAGGGTTAGCGGTTTCGGGGTTCTTCGGCTCCGCTCAGAATGACGGATTTTGGGGGAGGGAAGGAAGGCGGTCGTGCTCTGCACGATGTCACCCACGCGGTGAGACTGCGTGAATGGGGCACCCGGTCTGCGGCGAGTTGATTTATTGGGAAATAGATACCGGGCGAATCCGAAGTTGAATTTCGGGAACTAAGTCGCTGCTGGACAGCCGATAAACGATTCACTTTCGTGACCCGATGAACGCCCTAGCATTGTCGTACGACATCCAGCAGCCCTTTCATCCTTTCAGGGCATTCGGCAGTGCGCAAGGCAGTACAACGACGAGGACAGAAGCAGATCCCTTCGGGATGACAAGCAAAAGACACCTGCAAGAGCAGAAGCAGGTCCTTCGACTGCGGCACTCACGGTGGTGCTGTGAGTGCCTTCGCTCAGAACGACAATTCTGGGATGGGGTAGTGGAAGTACAAGGACAAAGCAGGTCCCTACGGGATGACAAATAAAGGTGCAATTACAACTGCAACGGCAAGAGGGCAAGACAAGAGGGTAAGAGCAGACAAGTCAGAAGGTTTCTACCGGGTGAGGCGTAGGGCTAGCTGGAGGACGCGGGGGTCGGTGGTGGTAGAGGTGATGCTGCCGAAGGCTGCGGTGCCGAAGCTGCCGTTGGGTTGGGAGAAGCCGGGGGTGTTGGTGACGTTGAAGAGTTCGGCGCGGAGTTCGACAATAGTGCGTTCGGTGACGTTGGTGTGTTTGACGAGAGCTAGATCGAGGTCGCGGTAGGCGGGGCCGCGGATGGGATTGCGGGAGGCGCTGCCGATGTGGGTGAGGGAGTTGGTGAAGGCGGCGGTGTTGAAGAATCGGGTAGGGGTGCGGTCGGATGCGGCGAGGGTGGGGTTGGCGATGATGTCGGGGCGTTGCAGGACGATGCCGGCGAAGGCGAGGTTGTTGGTGGCCTGGGTGATGGTGACGGGTGCGCCGGACTGCATGGAGTAGATGGCGTTGAGGGCCCAGCCGCCGAGGAAGAGGCTGGGCAGTGCGGAGGAGGCGAAGCGGTGGTTGCGACCGGCGGGGAGGTCCCAGGTTCCGCTGACGGCGAGGACGTTGGGGACGTCTCCGGTGGAGGAGTCACGCTCGAGGTAAGGGCGGTAGGTATCGGCGGCGACGAGGCTGCTGGAGTTGGGCGAGGAGAGGACGGTAGAGGAGAAGACGGAGCTGGCATCGTCGATGAGCTTGGAGTGGGTGTAGCTGAGGAGGAGGGAGACGCCGTGGTTGAGGCGCTGCTCGAGCTTGGCTTCGAAGGCATTGTAGTTGGTCTGGCCGGAGTTATTGCGGTAGGCGGCTACGTTGACGAAGCGAGGGTAGGGCTTGAGCGACTGCGCGAGGGTAATGGTGCGGCCACCGATGGAGGAGGATGCTGGGATTGTTCCGAAGTAGGGGTTGGTGACGGGTGCGGCGAGGGCTGTCGCTCCGAGAGCGAGTTGCGCAGCGGTCAGTTGGTTAAGGTTCTGGTCCGGGATGCCGACGCGGACGATGTGCGAGCCGACGTAGGCGACGTCGAAGGAGAGGTTCTGGGTGATGGCGCGCTGGATGGCGAGGTTCCACTGCTGGACGTAGCCGGAGCCCTGGTTGCGATTGGCGGTGTAGACGGACTGGCCAAGGCCTGCGTCCGCAGTGAGAGGAATGGGCGCGACGGTGGGGCCGGAGGAGAGAGGGAAGGCGGCGTTGACGCTGTCGCCGGTCTTCTGCGAGACGTTCTGGATGAAGGGGAATTGCGGCGTGGTGAAGGGGGTGGTGATGCCGGACTGGTCTATAAACACAATGCCGAAGCCGGAGCGAATCACGGTGCGGGGAGAGATGGCGTAGGTGAAGCCGACGCGTGGGGCGAAGTTGCCGTAATGGAGGGTGCGGGCGGAGCGGGGGTTTCCGTCGCGACCGAGGTACTGGAGCTGCTGGGTGGCGAGGTTGAAGATGGCACCCTGGTTGTTGGCTTCAGTGGAGGGATGGTGGAGGGTGTAGCGGACGCCGATGTTTACGGTGAGGTTGGGGAAGACCTTCCAATCATCCTGAAGGAAGAATTCTTCGATGTGGTTGCGAGGACGGATTTTGGAGGACTGGAGGTCGATGGCGAAGGTGTCTACCTGGCCGAGTAGGAAGCTGGCTAGCGCGGAGCCGGTGCCGGTGGCTCCCTGTTGGTTGGTGCCGGTGGTGGTGAAGGCGAACGAGCCGGTGGGGTTGGGGGGTGCGACGGCGTTGAGCTCGTAGTGGCGGAGATCGGCACCGAACTTGAAGGTGTGGCGGCCGTGGACGATGGAGAAAGTATCGACGAGCTGGGAGACGGCGGTCTGGTACTGCGAGAAGGTTCCGGCGGTGGGGCCGAGCTGTTGCAGACCGGTGATGGTGAAGAGGGGGAGAGCGTTATTGAAGGCGGCCTTGGAATCGGTCGGTATGCCGGGGATGCCGAGGGCGGCGGAGGTGGTGCTGTTGAGCGTAGCGCCGAGGATGGAGTTGCCGCGACGGGTGTAGCCGAGGCGGAGGTCGTTGATCAGGCGGGTGCCGAAGGTGTGGGTCTCCCCGAGGACGGCTTGCTGGCCGAGGACGTTGGAGAGTCCGGCGACGTTGCCTGCTCCGATGATGGAGCCGGTGATGGCGCCACTGCCGTCGGGAAGGGGGGCTACGGGCTGCTCAACATCATTGAAGTAGGAGTAGCGGACGAAGGCGCGGTCGTTGTGGTGCGTGTAGTCGAGGCGGATGTCGAACTGGGCCTGGTGGTCGGAGTCGTTGGCGGTGCGGGTGTAGTTGTTGGCGGTGGCGACGGTGTCGGTGGGGAGAGGATAGCGCGCTAGGAGGGCGACGGCTGCGGGATCGAGAGGCTTGTTGATGGTGTTGTTGGGGAACTGCTGGCGGACGTAGCGGGTGCCGTTGAAGACGGTGGTGGAGGGATCGTAGATGAGTGTGGTGCCGAAGTTGCCTTGACGCTGGGCCAGGGTGGGGACGGTGGAGATGCGGGTGATTCCGGCGAGGAAGCGCTGACCCTGGAAGCCTCCGAAGAAGAAGAGGCGGTCGCGAAGAATGGGTGCGCCGATGGTGCCGCCGTATTGGTTGCGGCGGTACTCGGGCTTGCGGGTGGGGACGCGGGAGAAGTAGGTGCGGGCGTTGAGACTCTCGTTGCGGAAGAAGTCGTAGAGGCTGCCGTGGATCTGATTGGAGCCGGAGCGGGTGGACAGATTGACGACGCCGCCGTTGAAGCGGCCGAACTCAGCAGGGACGTTATTGGCTTCGATGGTGAACTCGCGGATATTGTCGACGATGGGGAAGAAGGCGACCTGGCCGGGTTCGGGCTGGAGGGCGGAGATGCCGTCGAAGAGGTATTCGTTGGTGCGGGGGCGGCCGCCGTTGATGCGGGGCAGCAGGGTTCCGGGGGGTAGGGCTACTCCGGGCGCGAGGGTGGCGAGTTGAACGAAGTTGCGTCCGTTGAGTGGGATCGCAGCGATGGTGGTGGAGGCGATAGAGGTCTGGATGCTGCTGGTCTCGGACTGAAGGACCGGGGCGTCGGCGGTGACGTTGACGGTCTGGGAGTCCGGGCTGAGGGGCAGGGTGAGATTGAGGGCGGTGGTGTTGCCGGTGGTGAGGGTGACGCCGTCGCGGACGAGGTGTGCGAAGCCGGCGGCGGTGACCTCAATTCGGTATCTGCCGGGTTGGAGGGCGGGCAGGGTGTAGGTGCCGTCGGTGGAGGTCTGAGTGGTGCGGGTGGCAGCGGTGGAGATTTCGATAACGGAGACCTGAGCGGCGGCGATGGGAGCTTGGGTGGGCGCGGTGATGCGGCCCTGAAGGGTAGTGGCGATCTGTGCGTAGAGAGGGGATGAAAGGGCAGCTGCGGTGAGGAGGGTGGCAGCAAGAATAGTTGTTTTGAAATTAAACACGGATTCTCCGGGAGCTTTTGTCGGCGCTCTGGTTCTTCGCTTCGACTGGGGTGACTTGTGGCGTTGGATGCGGCGGGCTAGATTTAAGTTACGTGCCGTAGGGGATTAATACGAATTTAGTTGAATTGATTCGTATAGGCAAGATTTTTGATTTTGTGGGGACGAGGCTAAGAAGGTGTTGGATCCGTTCCCGGCTGAAGCGCAGAGAGACTGGACCAGGCTTTGCAGGTCTCAGGTTGAGGCGATGTAACTGAGGATTAGAGGAGTTCGATCATGACGTCGGTGGATTTGACGAGGGCGGCGGCGGTATCTCCGCGTTTGAGCTGCATCTCGCGAGCGGCGTCGGAGGTGATGATGGAGGTGATGTGCTGGTCGCCGATGGCGAGGACAACCTTGGCAAGAAGGCCGTCGATTTTGAGGTCGATCACTTTACCGACGAGCTGGTTGCGGCCGCTAACCTTCCGGTAGCGTTCGCGGGAGCGGGCGGGCGCGGACTCCTGCTGCTGCTTGAGGAAGGGCTTGAGGTCGGAGGCGGCGATGCGATGGTGGCCGCCGGGAGTGGGTTTGGTGGAGAGCTTGCCGGAGAGTATCCATTGCTTGATGGTGGGGTAGCTGACGTTGAGCATGCCAGCAGCCTGGCGGGGGGTGAGGAGAGGTTGGGTCTTGGCCATGAGTTCCATCCTGGTACAGCGTCTGCGACGTGAGGATGTGTCTAGTCGATAAGAGAGTCGATGAAGGCAGTGGAGTCGAAGGGAATGAGGTCGTCGATCTTTTCACCGATGCCGGCGTAGACGACGGGTAGCTTGAGCTCGGTAGCGATGGCGAGGACAATGCCGCCCTTGGCGGTGCCGTCGAGCTTCGTGAGGACGATGCCGGTGACGTGGGCGACTTCGGTGAAGAGGCGGGCTTGCTGGAGGCCGTTCTGGCCGGTGGTGGCGTCCATGACGAGGAGCGTCTGGTGGGGCGCGCCGGGGACGAGTTTCTCGGCGGTGCGGCGCATCTTGTCGAGCTCTTTCATGAGGTCGGTCTTGGTGTGGAGGCGGCCGGCGGTATCGACGATGAGAACTTGTGAGCCGCGGGCCTTGGCGGCCGCGCAGGCGTCGTAGAGGGCGGCAGAGGGGTCTCCACCTTGCTTGGTCTTGATGATGGGGGTGTTGGAGCGGGTGGCCCAGACTTCGAGCTGCTCGATGGCGGCGGCACGGAAGGTGTCGGCGGCGCAGAGGAGGACGGTACGGCCTTGTGCGGTCAAGAATTGCGCGAGCTTGCCGGTGGTGGTGGTCTTGCCGGTGCCGTTGACGCCGACCATCATGATGACTTCTGGTGGCGTGCTGGGATGTGTAATTGGTTTGGTTACATTGTCGAGGATGGCTTTGAGTTCGAGCTTGAGGAGACGCTTGAGCTCGGGGCCGCCTTCGATGCCGGTGCGGAGGGCGCGTTGGCGTAGGTTTTCGAGGACGAGGGCGGTGGTGGGGGCGCCGAGGTCGGCGGCGAGCAGAAGTGGCTCCAACTCGATGAGGGTCGACTCGTCGACCTCGCGGGTGAGGGCGATGACGGAGGAGATGGACTCGGTGAAGGTGTCGCGGGTGCGGGTGACCGCCTGCTTCATGCGGTCGAGGAAGCCACGTTTTTCCTGCGGTGGTTCTGGCTGCTGGGTGGGCTGGTCGGGAGTGTCTTTGTCGCGTTTACCGAAGAGGTTAAAAGCCATACTATATTTAGTCTAGCTTGTTCGCTGCGCCGGATGGGGAGCCTGCAAGAGCGGGCGTGCTTTCAGCAACCAAGCTCAATGGGTTTTAGGTCTTCCAGATTGCTTAGGAGTGACCCAGGTGGGCCAGACTTACGCCGATGCGTCCCATGGCGTCGCTTACCGATGTGATCTTGGTAGCGCTCGTCGGCAATGGGAATACCTTGTGGCCAACAGGTGTTAGAACGAGGCAGGCTACAAGAGTTTCGAGAGCGAGGAAGGTTAAAATTCCGATCCTGATGGGGCGACGGATGGAGGTGGACACGGTGGAGGTTGCCAGAGTGTTCAAGTTTGTCATCGTGAACCGTGTGATGCGAGCAGGAGTGTTCAGAGATGTTTTGGGGCAATTTTATTTTTGAGTTCGCTGTTTGCAGGTTTTTTTACACTTCTGGGCTATTCTTCACGACCGGGGCGCGCCATCAGGTCGCGGATAGCTTCGCGAGGATTTTTATTGTGGTGGAGGACGGCGTTCATCTGCTCGGTGATGGGCATTTCTACGCCGTAACGGGCAGCGAGGCCGAGGGCGGCGGTGGTGCTGTGAATGCCTTCGGCTACTTTGCCGTGAAGGCCTTCGAGGATATCGGCGAGGTGGCGGCCGCGGCCTAGTTCGATGCCTACGGAGCGGTTGCGGGAGAGGGTTCCGGTGCAGGTGAGGACCAGGTCGCCGATGCCGGAGAGTCCGGCGAGGGTCTGGCGGTGGCCTCCGCAGGCGATAGCGAGGCGAGTGCTCTCGGCGATGCCGCGGGTGATGAGGGCGGCGGCGGCGTTATTGCCGAGGTTAAGGCCGTGGACAACGCCGGAGGCCAGGGCGATTACATTCTTGAGTGCGCCGCCGAGTTCGACACCGGCGATGTCGTCGTTGGTGTAGACGCGGAGGGTGGGGGAGGAGAGATCGCGCTGGATGGACTGGGCGAGGATGGAGTCATTGGCGGCGACGACGAGTGCGGTTGGGCAGGCGGCGGCGACCTCTTGCGCGAAGGACGGACCGGAGAGGATGGCGACAGGGTTGGGGGTGACGGAGGCAATGACCTGCGACATGCGGAGGAAGCTGGTCTGCTCAATGCCCTTGGTGGCGGAGAGGATGATCTGGTCCGGCGTGAGGAGTGGGGCGATGTGCGAGATGACTCCGCGCAGGTGCTGCGAAGGGGTGACGCAGAGGAGGATGTCGGCCTCAAAGATGGCGCCGGGTAGATCGGACGTGACCAGAATATCCGCGGGCAGGGTGAAGCCGGGGAGGTAGGGAAGATTTTCGCCGAGGTCGCTGAGTTGCTCGGCCAGGGCAGGGGAGTGGCACCAGAGGACGATGTGGTGGCCTCCGCGACGGGCGAGCGAGAGGGCCAGGGCAGTGCCCCAGGCTCCGGCACCGAGGACGGTGATGCGGCTCATGCGGACCCCTTCTTGGTGCCGAAGCGGCTTTCGGTGCCGGAGAGGAGGCGGCGGATGTTCTGGTGATGTTTGACGACGACCAGCAGGGGGATAAAGACGAATCCGAAGAGAACGATGTGCGACATGTTCGGCGCGAAGTACATGGCCAGCAGCGGAATGGCGAGGGACGCGAGGATGGATGCCAGCGAGACGTAGCGGCTGATCACGAAGACGACGATGAAGACTACCAGGATGCAAAGCGCGATCATGGGAGAGAGGATGAGGAAGACGCCGAAGGCGCTGGCGACTCCTTTGCCACCGCGGAAGCGGAGCCAGACGGGGAAGACATGGCCGAGGACGGCGGCGACTGCGGAGACGGTGGCGAGATCGAAGGCCTGGCCATGGTCGAAGCCGAAGTGACGTGCAATTTGAAATGCGATGAGGACGGCGAGGGCGGCCTTGCCCATGTCGAGCAGGAGGGTGGCGATGCCAAGACCTTTAGCTCCAGAGCGGGCGACGTTGGTGGCGCCGATGTTGCCGCTGCCCATGGCGCGGATGTCCTCTTTGCGGAAGATGCGCACGAGGAGATATCCGAACGGGATGGAGCCGAGCAGGTAGGCAATCGAGATGGAGAGGAGCCAGGGATTCATAACGTCTGAATGAGTTTAGCGGAGTAAAGCGAGGTTAGGGAGGTGTGGGGGGCTGGAGATGGTGGAGAAGATGAATTTCTGTGGAAGCGCGTCGATATTCGGTGTCCGGAGAATCCAAAAGGTACGCAAAGTTGTTCGCTTGGAAGGGCTTCGGCAGAGGATACTGGATGGGATGATTGCGCATCCGAGACTGTTTGAGGTGTTTAGCCGGGAGGAGTGGGCGGGGCTCCGTTCTGCTGCGTCGCCGTCTTTTTCCGGGATGAACCTGGCGGAGCTGGCCAGCCCGTATCAACCGATCCCATTGAATGAAGTGGCGGATGCCTACGGACCGCTGGGAGATCTGCTGCACGTTGCGCGGGGGGCGGCGCGGGTTGCGAACCAGGCGCGGGATGGATTTCTGGGGAGGGCTTCGAATTCTTCTTCGCATGGTTGTCCGTTCATCATTGGTGTCGCGGGGAGTGTGGCGGCGGGGAAAAGTACGTTTGCCCGTGTGCTGCAGGCGGTACTGGCGCGGGGTACGGGCGTGGGTACGGTGGAGCTGGTGACGACGGATGGATTTCTCTATCCGAATGCCGTGCTGGAGGAGCGCGGACTGATGCGCCGGAAGGGCTTTCCGGAGAGCTACGACCGGACGCGCATGGTGGATTTCCTACACCAGGTAAAGTCGTGCGAAGCAGAGATTACGGTGCCGATTTACTCCCATCTGGCGTATGACATCACCGGGGAGATGCGGGTGCTGGGTGCGCCGATCGACATTTTGATCTTTGAAGGATTGAACGTGTTGCAGACGTCGACCTCTTCGGAGGTGGTGTCGGATTTCTTCGACTTTTCAATCTATCTGGATGCTGAAGAGAGTGACATTCGGCGGTGGTTTTTGCAGCGGTTCTTGCAGTTGAAGGCGACGGCGTTTCAGAATCCGAAGTCTTACTTCCAGCATTACAAGGATTTGTCGGATGATGAGGCGGTGGAGTTTGCGAGTGGGATCTGGAATGAGATCAACCTGGTGAACCTGCGCGAGAATATTGAGCCGACACGGACCCGGGCGGATGTGGTCTTCCATAAGGGATCGGACCATGCGATGGATGCAGTATCGGTCCGCCGGACGGGGATGCGGTAGGGGCTCGCTGGCTAGAGGATTGATCTAGAGAATAGAGCGGCGGATGAGTTCGAGGGCGTGCTGGCTGGCCCAGAAGCGGACGCGTTCGCGGTCGCCGGTGATGTTGATCTCTTTGACCTCGGTGCTGGTGGCGCTGGCGAGTGCGATATAGACGAGGCCGATGGGTTTGTGGGCGTCGGCTCCGGTGCCTGGGGTGGGGCCTGCGATTCCTGTGATGGAGATGCCGAGGGAGGAGCCGGTGCGGGTGCGGATGCCTTCGGCGAGGGCGCGGGCTGTCTCCGCACTGACGGGGCCGTAGGTGGCGATAGTCTCGGGTGGGACGCCGGCGAAGGTGGTCTTGAGTGCGTCGGAGTAGACGACTGCGCCGCCTAAGAAGTAGCGGGAGGAGCCGGCGATGGCGGTGAGGCGCTCGGAGAGAAGGCCGCCGGTGCAGGACTCGGCTGCGCTAAGGGTGAGATGGCGGATGCCGAGATTGAGCAGGACGATGTCTTCAAGGGACTCGCCGTGGGAGGAGTAGATGGCGTCCTCCATCTCGGCTTCGATCTTCCCGGTGAGCTCGTCGACGCGAGCCTGGGCCTCTGCAAGGCTTGGCTTTGCGGATAAAAAGTGGAGTTGAATTTCGCCGGTGTGGGCGAGGATGGTGGTCTCGACATCGGGGTACTGCTTGTAGATGGGGGCAGTGCGGTTGTCGACGGTGGACTCGGGTATGAGGGCCATGCGGAGCATGCGCTTGGCGAGGAAGCGCGGCGGCAGTGAGGTGGCGAGGATGGGGACGACCTGCTCGGTGAAGAGGGGCTTGAGCTCTTTGGGTGGACCGGGAAGCAGGATGACGATGCGGCGGACGCTGGGCTGGTCGCTGTGGAAGATGGTGGTGTCGAGGTACTGGCCAGCGGCGCTGCCGTACTTGTTGTCGAGCACGGTGGCGCCTTGCAGCACGTCGGCCTGCTTGGAGTTGTTGGGCGGCATGGGGATGTTGCGGGCGGCGAAGCGTTTGGCGAGGCTTTCGAGAAGAGCGTCGCTGCGGTGGAGGGGGAGGTTGAGGGCTGCTGATGCGGCTTCGCGGGTGAGGTCGTCTTCCGTAGGTCCGAGGCCGCCGGAGAAGATGACAATGTCGGCGCGGGAGAGGGCAATGCGGGCGGCGCCGGTGAGGTGTTCGATGCTGTCGCCGACGATGGTCTTGAAGGCTACCTGGACGCCGAGGTCGTTGAGGACGCCGGTAAGGAAGAGGGAGTTGGTGTCCTGCCGGTAGGGGGTGAGCATCTCGGAGCCGGCGGCGATGATTTCAGCGATCATGATGGGCGGTGTTCCTCTTCGTTCGGGGCAGGCCTAATGATAGTTACTTCGAGACATCCGTTGTATGCAGAAGCGATGCGACTGGAACCAGAGAGGAAATTTGTTGCGGGACAGGAGTTACTAGTAAAGCTGCTGGCTCTCGATGAAGGAGTCGGGACTGCCGTCGGCGGGGTTGACGAAGATGACGTCACTGGGGTCGCGGCGAGGGGTGTCGACGGCTAGGACGGTGAAGGGGTGCTCGAGGATCTCGGGCATGCTGTGGATGGTGGCTTTTTTGAAGAAGATGAGCTGGCCGGGTCCGACCTCTGCCGGCGGTTCGTCGCCGAGGACGATGAGGGCGCGACCGGTGAGGACGTAGAGATATTCGTCGCAGGTGGCGTGGTAGTGGGCTGGAGCGGGATGGTAGGAGCGGAAGACGCGGGCGCTGGCCTGGGGCTCGTCGGTGAGACGGGTGTCGATGAGCATGGTGCTGGCGGTGGCAGGGAAGTTTTTGAGGATGGTTTGAATCTCGAAGATGGTGGCTTTGCTTTCGGGCATCCGTGGGTCCAGTCGTAGTGGAGGAACTGGTAGAACGATAGCAAAAATAAGAGCCGCCAGTCGTCTCGGGTTGCGAGGCGGCTGGCGGCGGGGTTGAGGTGTGAGAGCGGTTAGGCTTTTTGGACGAAGATGCCTGCGAAGGCGGGGCGAACCGACTTGTAGACGATCAACCATAGGATGACCGTAAGGCAGGCGATGGGCAGGCCAGACGGTGCCATAAAGGCGTGGAAGAGGAAGATGTTGACGACGATGGGACCGAGGAGCGTAAGCGCCAGGGGTACATAGAAGTTGCTAAGCAGCAGTAGTGCGGTGATGACTTCGAGAGCCGCAATGACACGGAGCTCATGCGACATGTACAGGGCACCGACGAACTCGCCCGCCAGGCCCGTCATGGGTGGTTGAGGGATGAAGTTGAAGAACTTGTTGAGGCCGAAGATAAGGAACATCAGGCCGAGGAGGATGCGTGCGATGAGTGCGGCAATCTTCATGGAGGTTTCTCGAAGTTGAAGTGTTGTTGGCTGGCCCAAGTGCTGGTGGTATGACCTTGGCGATCGAAGTTCCGCTTATGCTGCGACGGTGCGGACGCGCTCGATGGTGGGTGCGAGGAAGGCGGCACGGTCGGCGTCTGGCTTCATAAGCTGAGCAGCGCCGCCGGCTGTGACGAATTGTATGTCGGTAACTCCGAGGAAGCCGAGAACAGCCTTGAGGTAGGGCTCTACGAAGTTAAGCCCGCCCATCGGGATGCCGATCTCGTAGACTCCGCCGCTGGCGATGAGGATGGTGGCTTTCTTGCCCTTGAGCAGGCCTTCGGGACCGTTGGCTCCGTAGGCGAAGGTGGCGCCGGCGCGGGCGATCTGGTCGATCCAGAGCTTGAGGGTCGATGGGATGGAGAAGTTGTGCATGGCCACGCCAATGACGTACTCGTCGGCCTGCTTGAGCTCGGCTACGAGCTGGTCGGAGGAGGCAAGGAGGGCCTTCTGCTCAGGCGTGCGTGCGGCTTCGGGGGTGAAGTTGGCGTAGATCCAGGTGACGTCAAGAGGAGCGGAGGGGTTGGCAGAGACGTCGCGGGTGATGACGGTGCCATCAGGATGAGCGGTCTTCCAGGTTTTGGTGAACTCAGCGGAGTTCGCGGCTGACGGAACTGGGCATGGGGCTGGAATCGAGGTGCAGAAGTGTGGGCATGGCGATCTCCTTATCGACAAGCGACGCTTAAGCAACGCATGTCGTAAATATAAGACGACGGTTGTTGTTTTCTCGATTCTTTTTCTTGTGGGAATACTCTAAAGTTATGGAACGAGGACTTATGCCGATCTCTGATTGTGAGGTTCGAGACCCGCGGATTCGCCGGACACGGCATCTTTTGCAGGGTGCACTGCGGGAGTTAATGCAGACGAAGACGTTTGATGAGGTTTCTGTCCAGGACATTACGGAGGTGGCTACGGTAAACCGTGCCACATTCTATGACCACTACACCGACAAGTATGCGTTGCTGGATGCGATGGTGGGGGGCGGGTTCCACATGCTGCTGCACGAGCGAGCGGTGACGTTTGATGGCAGTTGCCCTTCGGCTGCAGGGGCGGTGATTCTGGCGACGTGTGACTATCTGACCCAGATGGAGACCGGAGACGAGGTGTGCCAGCGACAGAGCGCGTTTCAGCCACTTGTGGATGCGGCGATTGTACGGGCAATTGGACGAGTGCTGACGGGAGGGTTTCCGACGGAGGCTGCTGTTGGACGAGATTTGCCGAAGATTACGAATGGAATGATTGTGGCGGCGGCGAGCTGGGCGATCTATGGGGCAGTGCGGGAGTGGTTTATGAGCGAACGCAGAGTTCCGGCGGAGGAGATGGTGCAGAGTGTGCTGGGGCTGGTCGTGCCGTTGCTGACTGCGAGTGAAGCTCGGGTTGCGGTTCATGCCTGAGTGATGGTTTGAGTGGCAAAGAAAAGGCTGGAAGATCTAGTGATCTTCCAGCCTTTCCTTTGAAGTGAGAGGGGTTTAGACCTTTGGTGCCCAGCCCTTTTCGTAGTCACGGCCCCAGAGTTTCATGGCTTCGGGGTCATTCTGGATCTTACCGGTCTTGGGGTCGAGGCGGAGTTCGCGCTTCTTCTCCCAGGCGACGTTGGCGAGCTGGAGCATGGTGACGGCTACGTTGCCGACTTCGATGGGTGCGTTGAGTTTTTCACCGGTGCGGATGCCGGCGATGAAGTTGGCGAAGTGGAGGTCGGTCATGGAGTCTGCACCGACGAGGTCCTGAGAGGCGCTGCTCGCACCGACCTTAAACTCGTCCGTCTTTTTGCCCTTGAGGTCGTAGACTTCGTAGCCGCCGCGGTCGATGAGGACGGACCCGGTGGTGCCGAGGATTACGGAGCCACGGTCGCGGTTGTAGGTCTTCATGCCATTGCAGCACTTGTTGTCCCAGGAGATCATCTTGTCGTCGTAGGCAAAGCCGACGGTGAGGGTGTCGTAGAACTGCCAGTCGTCGTTGTAGGCGTAGCGGCCACCGGAGGCGGTGATGGAGTTGGGTAGATCGACGCCGAGGGCCCAGCGGCTGACGTCCACCTCGTGGGTGCCGTTGTTGAGGGTCTCGCCCGTGCCCCAGCGATTGAACCAGTGCCAGTTATAGGGCTGAACGTTATCGGTGTAGGCGACGCGCGGTGCCGGACCCTGCCAGAGGTCCCAATCGAGGGTGGCGGGTACGGGAGCGGGCTTGCCGACGCCAATGGACTTGCGGGTGTTGGCGTACCAGGCGTTAGCGGCGTAGGCGCGGCCGATGAGACCGTCGTGGATCTGCTTCACGATCTTGATGGTGTGGGGCGAGGAGCGCTGCTGCGTGCCCATCTGGACGAGCTTGCCGGACTTGTTACGGGCCTCGACGAGCATGGCACCCTCGGCGGGGTTGTGGCTGCAGGGCTTCTCGACGTAGACGTGCTTGCCGGCCTGGACCCCGGCGATGGCCATAGGGGCGTGCCAGTGGTCAGGAGTGGCGATGGTGATGGCGTCGACATCAGCGGCGGCCAGGACCTTGCGGAAGTCTTTTTCTGTGGGCACCTTGTACCCCATGCTTTTTTCGGTGCGGTCGGCGAACTTCTGCAGGATGTTGCTTTCGACGTCGCAGACGTGGGTGATCTGGACGTCCTTCTTATTGGCCTGCAGCGAGGAGAGGTGAGCGTAGGCGCGGCTGTTGAGACCGATGACGGCGAAGTTGACGCGGTCGTTGGCGCCGACGATGCGGGCGTAGCTGCTGGCCGTGGAACTGATGGCTACGGCGGAGGTAGCCGTGGAGATGAACTGGCGACGAGAGATCATTGTGGCTCCTAAAGGGCGTTGCATGTGCGACACCACTTTACAACAGTGGGGGGAGGTAGGGACAGGTGGTTCGCTGGATGGGTATTGATGATGGCGAAG
>JANYER010000444.1 GCA_025359825.1 Granulicella sp. | reverse complement strand
GACGTAGGTGGCGCGGCCGCTATCGTGGAGCATGGCGTGCTCGGGGCCGACGGAGGCGTAGTCGAGGCCGGCGGAGACGGAGTGGGTGCTGCTGACCTGGCCGGCATCATTTTGTAACACGTACGAGTACGTACCCTGGAGGACTCCGGGGAGGCCTCCGCCGGATTTCTGGAAGCGGGCGGCGTGCTCGCCGAGGGCGGTGCCACGGCCACCAGCTTCAACGCCGATGAGTTGCACGTTGGCGTCGGCAAGGAACTCGTAGAAGGCGCCGATGGCGTTGGAGCCGCCGCCTACGCAGGCGATGATGGCGGTGGGGAGTTTGCCTTCGACCTCGAGCATCTGGGGGCGGGCTTCGCGGGAGATGACGCGGTGGAAGTCGCGGACCATGGTGGGGTAGGGGTGGGCTCCGAGGGCGCTGCCGAGGATGTAATAGGTGCTGCGGACGTTGGTAACCCAGTCGCGCATGGCGTCGTTGATGGCGTCCTTGAGAGTGGCTGAGCCTCCGGAGACTCCGCGGACGTCGGCACCGAGGAGGCGCATGCGGTAGACGTTGAGCTCCTGGCGGCGCATGTCCTCGTCGCCCATGTAGATGACGCACTCGAGGCCGAGCAGGGCGCAGACGGTGGCGGTGGCGACGCCGTGCTGGCCGGCACCAGTCTCAGCGATGATGCGCTGCTTGCCCATGCGCTGGGCGAGCAGACCCTGGCCGAGGGCGTTGTTGATCTTGTGAGCGCCGGTGTGGAGGAGGTCTTCGCGCTTGAGGTAGATTTTGGCTCCGCCGAGTTGTTCGGTGAGGCGCTTGGCGAAGTAGAGGGGAGTGGGGCGTCCGGCGTAGGTGTGGAGGAGGTGGTCCAGCTGAGCGTGGAAGGCGGGGTCGGCCTGGGCGGTGGCGTAGGCAGCCTCGAGCTCTTCGAGGGCGGCCATGAGGGTCTCGGGGACGTATCGTCCGCCGTAGGCGCCGAAGCGGCCGGGAATGGTTGCGGCGGGTTTTGGTAGTGTCGCTGTGCTCATGTGTGTCTGTCTCCTTTGCGGCGTTTGGTGTTGCGCGCAGACGAAAGCCGCGAGGCTGATACGAGAAAAGCCGCGACTTTTAGGGTCGCGGCTCGTGTGGATGTCGAATCAACTGAAGTGTGTCAGCAAATCTTTCAGATGAAGCTACTCCGCCGATACCGCTACCGGGTGCCAGTAGCGGAAGGTAAACCAAAATCGGCTGGAAAAGGTTGTCATCTTGTCTACGAACATATAACGGAGGCGGGGTAGGCTGCAAGGTTTGGGTGTCAGGGAGTGGCGAGGCGGGGTACCCCTCCCCTCCCCCTATTTTGTGCAAAGTCTTCTATTGATGCGGGTTAGGTTTGGACTTCGTGGCTGCTTGTGCGGTTTAGCGCGGGCCTTCAGCCCGCAGATATGTGGTTGCGCGATGACCTGGGGCTTCGCCCCAGGCTAGAGTAGCGCGGGCCTTCAGCCCGCTGTTGGGGACTCGGAAAGATTATTGCGGTGGGTGTTTGGGGGTGGTGTTTGTCAAGTTTTCAGGTCTCTATGCCATGGCGAAGCGGGCGATTGCGTCGGCGTGGATGGCTGCGCAGTCGACCAGTGGGAAGGGGGCTGTGTGTTCGTTGAAGGCGAGGGCGAGGTCGGTGCCGCCTAGCATGATGGCTTCTGCGCCGCGGTCGTGGATGAGGCGCTGGCTGGCTGCGTTGAAGATGGCGCGCTGCTGCTCCGTGACTACGCCGACGGAGGCCATGTCGATGTACGCCTGATGGACGGCGTCGAGATCGGGGCCGCTAGGGGGAATGATTTCGGCGGTGGCGATGCGTCCGTAGAAGCGCGATTGCATGACGGTGCGGGTTCCGAGTATGCCGATGCGTTTTAAGCCGCGGGTGGCAATGGCATCGGTGACTTCGGTGATCATGTTGACGATAGGGAGCGGGGATGCGGCCTCGAAGTCATCGATGCAGAAGTGACCGGCGATGGAGGTGACGCAGACGCATTCGGCCCCTGCTGCGACGAGGCGTTTGGTGAGGCGAGTGTAGATGGCGGTCTGGGTTGCGGTGTTGTTGCTGACCAGATTGGTAAGGAGCGTGGGTGTGTCGGCGTGGACGATGGTGAGTTCCAACGGGACGTTGTGGGCGGTGAAGGTGGAGATCAGGCGGCGGTAGTAGAAGTCGGTTGCTGCGGGACCGATGCCTCCGATAAGTCCGATGTGCATTGCGGAAGTCCTCATCTTGAATGATAGCGAGTTGTCGTCGACAGAGCGCTATTAGGACAAAGGGGTTAGCGAATTGGTTCGGGGAATTGTCGCGGATGGGACAACCAATTTTGATTGTGGGCAAATGTTTGTTTCGCGGTTCGAGGAGATTGAGGGGGGCTGTGCGCATCGAACTTAGGAGAACTACAGGAGGTAGCTCCGATGAAGATTCAGAAGATGCAAACCATTGTTTCGAGTGCTGTGCTGGCGGGTATTTTGAGTTTCGGGTTTCCCAGTGCGAGTGAGGCGCAGTATGGTCAGTTGGCTTCGTACCATATGGCGCAGTATCAGGAGACGCAGCACCAGCGTGCGGAGCGTAAGCAGACCGAGAAAGACCACCAGAAGCATACGGGCGCAAAGATTGTTGGCGGCTCGGCTGTTGGTGGTGCCGTGGTTGGTGGTTTGCTGGGTGGCGGTAAGGGTGCTTTGATTGGCGGCGCTGCCGGTGCTGGTGGCGGTGCTATTGCGAATAAGGTTCGTAAGGACAAGGCTGTGAAGAAGCGTGAGCGTACGGAGCGTGAATATCCGCGGTAATTGGTGATGAATAGTTGTGGGGGAAGCTATGCTTCCCCACCCATCGCGCGATCAGGCGCGCTCAGGATGGGGCACCCGAAATTTGGGGATTACATCGTACGGCAAGTGCAAGATCCGCAAGTACGAGATCGAACGCACAACGGCTCTTCCTTTTTTTAGGGAGGGCTGTTGTGCATTTATTGCCAGGTTTTGTAGCGTTTGGCCCAGGGGGAGGTAGGGAATTTGCGTTGGATGGTCAGGAAGAGCTGATGGTTGAGCTCGCGGGTATTGGCGGTACGGGAGCTGTTTCGGATTACGCGGGAGGCGAGACCGAGGAGCTCGGCGTTGTTGGGGTCGGTAGGGTGGTCTTTGACCCAAGCGAGGGTTTGGGTGGCGAAGTAGTCTCCGGCGCTGGGGATTTGTTGGAGGGCGAGGACTTCTTTTGTTGCGACCTCGGAGTCTGCAGCGGTAAGGAAGGGGGGCGATGGGACTTGGGTGGTTGGGACGATGGGGGCGTTGAAGAGGGCGGGTTTGAACTTGGGGTCGCCGGGGAGGACGGTTTGAGTGCCATCCTCGTAGTCTTTGATATTGGGCGTTGAGACGTAGACGGTGTTGCCGGACCACCAGTTGTCGCGGAGGTAGCTGTAAGTGCTGAAGCCTTCGGTGCGCTGGGTGCCGGCGCGAACGAGCGGTTCGAAGGAGGGGAAGCTCATGAGCAGAAGCAGGCCCTGGACGTGGCGGGTGTCGGGGGTTTTGGCGGCGTTGTAGGCGGTGAGGGTGGGCTGGAGGCGGGGTTGGCAGGTGGTGAGGGTGGGCGTGAGGGTGGCTACGATTTCTGGTTGATCTAACAGGACGGCGCGGGTGAGGGCGGCGTTGGCGAGCTGGTAGCGGAGGTTGGGTGGGAGGGTTTGGGTGAGTGCGGCGTCGCGCAGGAGGTGGAGGGGAAGGCGCTGGTTGAGGATGGCGGTGGCGTCTTCGTCGAAGAGGGGTGTCTGCTCGGCTTTGAGCTTGGGGCCGCAGAGTTGTGGGGTGGGGAGGTCCTCCATGGAAGAGGCGATGGAGCCGTCGAAGCTGGAGCCACTGGGGATGCGGGGTACGGACTTGAGGTAGTCGGCGAGGGTCGGCGAGGTACGGGTGAGCAGCGTGGTGAAGGTGTTGATGGTGGAGCGGGACTCTGACTTTTCGATGGTGGGGAGGAGGGTGAGGAGTTCGGCGCGGGTGGCGGGTGTGGCGGCTTCAAGGCGTAGGCGGTTGTAGGTGGCGGAGGTGTAGGCGGGGGATGTGGTGGGGAGCGCTTTTGCGGTTGCGATGAGTTGTGAGGTTTGCTGGTCGTCGGGTTGGGCGAGTGTGAGGGCGGCGATGAGCCATGCGGGTTGCTGGTTGGACTGCCAGCGGGTGAAGGCTGTTTTGGCGGCGGCGCGTTGGGTGGCGATGCGGGTACGCGTAGCTTCGGGGGTTTCGGGTGGCGAGGACTCGTAGTAGCTGGATTGTGGCGGTGCGATGGGGGTGCGAATGACCTGGAGCCAGGCGAGTGCGCTGGTGGTGTGGGCCTGGGATTTGGTGGCGATCTCTTTGGCGGTGGGGAGGGGCGCGCCGGAGTCGTCGGTGAAGTTGTTGAGGATGTAGGTGAGGTCGATGAGGTTGTGACGGAGGTCTCCGGTGCGGGTGGGGGCGGTGAGACGCTGGGCGAGGACCTGGGCCTGGGCGGCGGGTTCGACGCGGGCGGCGACGAGGTCGCGGAGGTCGTTGGCGGCGGGGTGGATGGATTTTAGGGTGGGGTCTTTGAGGATGGTGTCGAGCTGCTGGAGGGCTGCGGTGTACAGCGTTTGTTTGGTTTGTTTGGTGGCGGCGATCTGGTCGGGTTTGTCGTACGGGGCATCGGGGGCGAGGCTGGCTTTGCGGAGGAGGCTGCGGGCGACGAGGTAAGGGGCGAGGGTGTGCCAGGGAGAGGTACTGTCTGCGGCGATGGCGCGGAAGCCGGTGAGGGCTTCGTCGAAGTGGGTGGCGTAGAAGTTGGCGGCGGCGAGTTGGTAGGCGCGGTCCTGCTGGAGCCAGAGGGGAGCGTTGGCGGGTGCGGGTTGGGGGAGGGTTCCGCCGTCGCTGCAGTTGGAGAAGACGGCGTCCTGCCCGGTGAGCCAGTTGGAGATTTCAGGCGAGGCTTTGCCGTGGGCTTGCTGGCGAGAGGTCAGGGTTCGGGCGGCGGTGAAGAAGGCGTCGTCGAGACAGTTCACCATGGACTCGTACTGGCTGCCGGGGACTTTGCGGTCGGTGGCGGGTGGGGTGTAGGGGCTGGCGATGGCTGCGGTGCGAGCGGCGATCCATTGCTTGAGGCCGACGGTGATGGTCGCGGGATCGGGTGCGGGGGCGGTGTGATCCTGCCAGTTAATCTCCATCTCAGCGGCGATGGCCTGGGTCTGCTCCTGCGGGGTGAGGGGATGGCCGTTGAGGTAGTCGAAGGCGAGGATGAGGTGGCGGAAGCGGTAGGTGGGGAGGAGGCCGCCGAGGCGTCCGGCGGCGAAGGTCTTGTAGGGGGCGTCGGGGCCGCGCTGCTGGATGAAGATGGCGATGGGGTCGCCGGGGCTGCAGCCGTTGGTGGGGCGGACGATGATGGTGAGCAGAAGGGTGATGAGGAGGACGTGGCGGAGGGAGCGAGCGGATGTCATGGGAGGAGTTCCTGCTGGAGAGCGGTGGCGGGGGTGTGGTTGATGGTGGCGATCTGAGTTGCAGACCAGGCGTGGGGGCTGAAGAGGTAGATACGAGAGCTGTGAGAGAGGGTGGGCGGAATGGTGGGCCAGGTCTCGTCGGTGGAGATGCCGAGGCTGCTGCGACAGAGGGGTTGGGTGATGGGGTAGGCGGGCTTGATGGCGGTGGGGAGCGAGGTGCCTCCGAGACGGAAGTACATGGGGACGGCTTCGTCGATGGGAAGCGAGCTGAGCCATGCTGCTGCGGCGCGGTCTGATCCACACCAACTGACGAGGGCGGTGATGGAGAGCGGCATGGTGGCGGGGAGTCTTGGCCGAAGCTGTTGAAGGATGGCGGCGTAGAAGTTGCGCTGGGAGCGGGTGGCGTCGAAGTCAATCTGGAAGGCGCGGGTGTTGGGTTGCGCAGCTACTTTGGCGAGGGCTTCTACGGTGGCGGCGCGGAGGGCGGGAGAGTCTTTGAAGGATGCCGTGGGCTGGATGCGGACTACGGCCATGACAGCGGTGTTGGGGTCGAGGCGCAGCGGCTGGAAGCGGG
>JANYER010000380.1 GCA_025359825.1 Granulicella sp. | reverse complement strand
TGCGGTGCCGCAGAGCCCAGTCGAAAGCTCTGAAGCAGAGGAGACGATCGAACTGATTCCGTACGCTGCGGCGAAGCTGAGGATTACGGCGTTTCCGATGCTAAAGAGTTAGGTTACGCTGACGGCGAAGAACGCTTTCGTCGCGGCAAAAATTGATAAGCCGGGTGTCTACGAAGGCGACGCTGGCGCTGTTTGGCGTGGACCATGCGTACGACCATTACGGGCAGATGGTGGTGTATCTGCGGATGAATGGGATTGTGCCTTCGGCGAGCGCGAAGATGTAATAGAGCTGGCTACCGGATGCTGCCGAAGTGGACGTCCTCCGTCGTGCCTGGGCTGTCTAGTATCTGGATGGTGGTGGCGGGGCCGAGGGCGTTGGGTGGCGTCCATTGACGGAGTGCCCAGACGACCTGTTTTGAGGGCGTCACTTCGATGGCCTGGACAGATGGGGAAAAGTCGTTGGTCGTCTGGCCTGCAGCAGGTTTATTCCACTCGTTGACCCAATTGTTGATGATGGTGTTGCCGTTGGGCAGGCGATGGGCAAGCTGTAGGTTCGTGAAGTGATAGTCGGGAGAATCGGCGGGTAACCAGGACCAGGCGGTTTCACCACGACGAGTGATCTCTCGGACGCCGAGTCGGTCGGTGATGAGGATGTTGCCACTGGCGAGGGGTTCGACTCCCCATGCGCCGGGAGCGGGGAAGGACCAGAGTTCCTTGCCGGTGGAGTCGTACTCGACGACTTTGCCGAGATCCATGTGAGCGACGAGCAGCGTGCCTTGCGGAGTGAGGCGGGCGTGGCGGAACTGTCCGTGGACGGAGACCGGCTGCTTGGTAGCGAGCGTAAATTCCTTCTCGATGGTATTGGTCGTGATGTTCACAACGCGAAGCAGCGCGGGGTCGCCGTTCTGAATGTAGAGGACGCGATTCGTCCCTATCGGCAACGCGGTGTGGACCTCGTGCGCAGGAGGTGGGTCGTAGCTCCAGAGGATTTTTTTGTCAGGTGCGATGAGCTTGAGGCCGAACTGATGGGCGATGAGGACGTTTCCATTGGAGAGCATCACGGCGTCACTGATTTCACCGCGGCCTGCTGGATCGTCGTAGCTCCAAACGATTTTTCCTTCGCGGACGATGAAGATCTTTCGGTCGTGCGACTCGCCAGCATAGAGGAAATCGTGTTCGGCGAGGCCTTTGCCCGGGAGATTTTGGGAGGAGGATTGTGCGGAGAGAGTGGCTGCAGCGGCAAAAAAGATGGTAACTATAAAACGATTCATCGTTGGGATCGCTCCTCGCGCACCACGATACGAGAGGCTGTTATGGATAGCAAGGGAGCTGGTTGCGCTTTACCGGGGGAGTAGCTCCATCATGACTGGATACTTGGGGCGGAGGGTGATCTTGGGTTGGAGGACGATGGGGTAGGTAGGGATGAAGCGGGGACGGAAGCGCTGGGCGATGGTGGCGATGGAGAAGACGCCTTCCATCCAGGCGAAGGACTCGCCGATACATTGACGGCTGCCGCCGCCGAAGGGGAAGTAGGTGTATTTGGGGCGGGCGGCCTTGGCTTCGGGGGTAAAGCGGTCCGGGTTGAAGCGGAGGGGGTCGGGGAAGTAGGCGGGGTCGCGGCCGAGGATGTACTGGCTGAAGAAGACGTGGGAGCCGGAGGGGATGGTGTAGGGGCCAAGCTGGACCTCGCGGGTAGACATGCGACCCATAGCCCAGGCGGGCGGATAGAGGCGCATGGACTCGGCGAAGATCTGTTCGGTATAGCGAAGGTTAGGGTAGTCGGCGAGGGTGGGTAGGCGCTGCTGGTCGCCGGTGCCAAGGACGGCGTCGAGCTCGGCGTGGAGTTTGGCCTCGACGTCGGGGTGCTGGGAGAGGAGATACCAGGTCCAGGTGAGGGCATTGGCTACGGTCTCGTAGCCGGCAAGGAAGATGGTGAGGACCTCGTCGCGGACCTGGGCGTCGGACATGTGCTCGGGCTGCTTGCCTGCAGCGGTCTCGGCTTCGGTTGGCTCATAGGTGCTGGAGAGGAGCATCGAGAGCAGGTCTCCACCATCTTTGTTCTCGCCGGGTTCGCCAGCTTTTGCGGCTTCGCGGTGCTCACGAATAAGGCGGTCGACGACGGCGTCGAGGTGTGACTTTGAGCGGCGAAACTTCATGATGCCCGGGATGGGGAGGTGAAGGAAGGACTCAATCTTTGGGAAGGCCACGATGAAGTTGTAGAGGCCCATGATGGTGTTGACTTCGTCGTTGATGGCCAGGATGTCAGGGGTGACGTCGGTGTTGAAGAGGGTGCGGGCGACGATTTCG
>JANYER010000364.1 GCA_025359825.1 Granulicella sp. | reverse complement strand
GGTAGCAGCAACCGAACTCGCAGCACCAGGCCCAACACTAGCCGCACTCACTCCATCTGCCGTATACGAAGCACTCCGCAAAACCCGCGCCCCCACCCACCTCAGGTCCACCATCCCCCCAACACCGGAAGAATCCGCAGCAGCAGACACACTAGCCCCGCTCACCACCCCACCCGAATCCCCAATCTCACTCGCCACGCCAACAATCGGCACCGCCCCATCCATCCCGCTCACCGGAGAACTCAACCCCGCCGCTCCCGGCTTCCGCAGCAACATCAACAGCCGCTGCCCCACGCGGTACCGCACCTCCCCCGCAGCCCAAAGCCCCTCCCATTCCCGCAAGACATAAGGAACGCCATCGGCACAGCCACGCACCGCCCGGTCCACCTGGAACGTCACCTCCACCACCCCCAGCCCGCCGCCGCTGCCCGCCACTCGCCGCACCGCAACTACCTGCCCCGCAAAGACCACCCCCGCCGCATCCGACATCCCATGCAGCGCCTCCTCCACCGTAGTAGGAGGGGTTGCCGCAGCAGCTTCACCGGCCGCACCCGTCCCCTGCCCCCAAGCAACCGAAGCCCAAGCCACCCAACCCCACACCAGAACCCGTACCCAGCCGCCAAGCAAACCCATGAGCCAAGCCTCCACTCCAACTCTTCGTCAGAGGAAGCAAAGCCCACCACCCATGGCCCAATTCGACACAACCAACCAGGAAACATCTGAACGAGTCATCGTTTTGAAAGGGCGGGACTTTAGTCCCGCCACAAAGCTCGTGGATACAACCCGGCTTTAGCCGCCGAGGGAATGCCGGAAACTCAAGCAGACCTCTCCTCGCAGTTCCCAGTACCAAGCAACGAGCACCTGGCACTAAATCTCCGGATAAAAATCAAAGAAAGCATCCAGGCTCAGCTTCAACTGCGCCTCAATCGCCTCCCGGCTACCTTCCAGCACATGCATCGTCACGCGTGCCTCGTTGCCGTTCTTCAGCTTCAGGGGAGCATCCCCCACCTCAACCACCTCATCCGCAGGCAGCAAACGCATTCCATACACCAAACTAAGATTCGCCATCTCTCAATCCTATCCCTCCACCAGTTGAATCCTTTCCCTCCCCTCGCGCATTTACACTAGGGAAGCTCATATGCCAGAAACCACGATCTCGACCCCTATCCATGACACCGTCATCCTCGGCTCCGGTTGCGCCGGACTCACTGCCGCCATCTACACCGGCCGCGCCAACCTCAAGCCCCTCGTCCTCGAAGGTCACGAGCCCGGCGGCCAGCTCTCCATCACCACCCTGGTCGAGAACTTTCCCGGCTGGCCCGAAGGCGTACAAGGCCCCGACCTCATCGAAAACATGAAGCAGCAGGCCACCCGCTTCGGCGCCGAACTCCGCATGGCCCATCTGGACGCAGTAGATCTGACCTCACACCCCATCACCCTGCGTGTCGGCAAAGAGACCATCCACACCCGCACCCTCATCATCGCCTCCGGTGCCTCCGCCCGCTGGCTCAATCTCCCCTCCGAGCAGGCCCTCATCGGTCACGGCGTCACCTCCTGCGCCACCTGCGACGGATTCTTCGCTCGCGGCAAAGAGATCGCCGTCATCGGCGGCGGCGACACCGCCATGGAAGAGGCCCTCTTCCTCACCCGCTTCGCCACCAAGGTCACCCTCATCAACCGCTCGGAGAACTTCCGTGCCAGCAAGATCATGCTCGACCGCGCCATGGCTCACCCCCAGATCGAGTTCCTCTCCAACACCACCGTCGAAGAGGTCCTCGGCGTCGAAGAGAAGGACGTCAAAGGCCTCCGCCTCAAGAACCGCGTCTCCGGCGCAGAGTCCATCCTCCCCGTCGCCTTCATGTTCCTCGCCATCGGCCACATCCCCAACGCCAGCGCCTTCAAGGGCATGGTCGACCTCGACGACGATGGCTACATCAAGACCACCCACAACGTCTTCACCACACACAATGGCACCATCCTCCCCGGCGTCTTCGCCTGCGGAGACATTCAGGACCGCCGCTACCGCCAGGCCATCACTGCTGCCGGCTCCGGCTGCATGGCCGCTCTCGAAGTCGAAAAATATCTAGAAGAGCGCGGCCACTAACTCCTCTGCCATTCATGAGGTCGCTCAACAATGATCGCCGTCATCTTCGAAGTCTGGCCCGCACCTGGTCAGCGCGACACGTACCTGGACATCGCCGCTGACCTCAAGCCGCTTCTCTCACAGATCGACGGCTTTCTCTCCATTGAGCGCTTCGAAAGCCTCTCTCAGCCAGGCAAGATGCTCTCGTTGTCTTTCTGGCGCGACGAAGCAGCCGTCGCCCAATGGCGGCAGCTAGAAATGCACCGCGACGCGCAGCACAAGGGCCGCCATGGCATCTTCGCCGACTACCGGCTACGTATTGCCGAAGTCCATCGCGACTATGGGATGAACGACCGTGATCAGGCTCCCCCCGACAGCCGCGCCATCAACGGTTGAGGCTCCTCCCCTGATCTCAATCTCACCCCCTCCTACCCCTTCATGGGCTCCGTCCTCTCCATCAACCCTAGTTGAACCACACTGCTTAAACTGCCCCCCCCGTAAACCAAGCTATATCAACAAAAGCGCCACATCGCTCCGCTGGGAAACCTTAAAATCCGCTTAGATTTTGCAACTACTTCCCCGCCACCTCGTCTATTAATCCTGTAGCCCATCCAAATTTGCACGATCGGAACAGCCCCTTTGCAACGACATATACCAGCCATCCTGCTCTGTGCCTCGACCTGTGCCTTCTCCCAGCTCCCGGCAACGGCCCCCGCAGAACTCCCCGAAGCCCCCTCGCAGCTCCTGATTGCCGCCGTCTCCGCCCCCAGCCCTCTCGCAGCCGCCTCCAGCCCCTTCGACTTCAGCTTCTACCCCGCTGGCTACTCCTCCTCCGTGGATGCTTCAAACGACACGGCAGAAGCACAAGACCTGCCCCAGGCTCCCGACTCCGCCAAACACGATCCTCACGTCGAGCTCGACGCCGCCGGCAATCCCATCCCACTCAACCGCCAGCAGCCCAAGCGAATCCTCGGCTTCATGCCCAACTACCGCTCCGTCGCCGCCGGTGCCAAGCCCCATCCTCCCGGCTGGAAGTACAACTTCCAGGTCGCCACTCGCCAGTCCTTCGACTACTCCTCCTTCATCTTCCTCGGTATCACCTCTCTCGCCGCTGAAGGCATCGACTCCCACCCCGTCCTCGGCAAAGGTGTCTCAGGCTTCTATGCCTATACCTGGCGCGGCTTCCTCGATAAGACCGACGGAACCTACCTCGGCGCATGGCTCCTGCCCAGTCTGCTCCACGAAGACACTCGCTTCTACCCGCTCGGCAGCGGACATCGCATCGTCACCCGTTCCCTCTACGTCATCAGCCGCCAGGCCGTCACTCGCACCTACGGCGGCCGCCAGACCCCCAACATCGCCGGCCTCGGCGGAAAAGTCCTCACCCAGATCATCTCCCGCAACTACTACCCGACCGGCTCCACAGACTTCAGCACCCTCGCCACCAAGTTCGCTTACTCGGCCATGCGCGACATCGCCTTCTCCTCCATCCGCGAGTTCTACCCCGACATCGCCGCCCACTACATCCGCAAACACCGCGAGAAGGTCGCCGCCCTCTCCGCCCGCGACACCCAACTCCCCGCAACCAATTAGAACTTGTGGAACATAAAGAACGCACCCGCAATCAGGAACCCGAACGCCACCGCGTGGTTCCAGTGCAGCTTGTCGCCAAAATAGAACACGCTGAACACCCCAAATACCGTCAGCGTGATCACCTCCTGCATCACCTTCAACTGGTCCGGTGAGAACCGTTCCGACCCAATCCGGTTCGCCGGCACCTGCAGGCAATACTCAAACAGCGCAATCGACCAGCTCACTAGGATCACCTTCCACATCGCCGTGTGCTTGTACTTCAGGTGTCCGTACCAGGCAAACGTCATAAAGACGTTCGATCCAATCAGCAAAAGAACCGTCCACATAGTCTCCGTTTAGATGCATCTCTATCGCCTATAAATGGAGGAAACCCACTACAAATCGTAGCGGGTCGCAGTGGGAATTGAACTCAAATCCAGTCGCTAAACTCTATTTAGCCAAACCCTCGACAAAATCTCCAATCACCGGCAGTTTGAAACGAACGCCCTGGTACGCCTTGATGATGCAGAGCAGCCAGACGCAGGCCAGCACCAACCCCAGGATCGGTCCCAGGATCCAGCCCAGAATCGGGATCGCCGTAAAGAACGACAGCACAAAGCCCACTCCCGCCAGCACTAGGCAATTGAACGCGTGGAAGCGGATGAACGAGTTCTTGTTATACGGCTCCAGCACCAGAAAAATAATCGCCGGGATAATCGTGATGTACGCCAGCGCGCCGGCAACATTATCGGCCAGCCCACCGGCAGCAACCTGCGGCGGGGGAGGCATCGGGGGAAATCCTTGTGGTTCTTCCATCGTCAGTTCTCCTCAATCCTGTGAAATGTCAAAACAGAAGTACAGTAACGTCGAGCCCCCGGGAGTGTCTGCAAATATACTCCCGATTCAAATCCCATCAAACCCCAACCCCAAAAAACCTTCGCAATCACCCGGGTCGTATCGACATAGAGCTCGACTGGTCCCATTCTTTTCGCCGCGAATTACGAATGTTTTTAACGCCAAAGGCGCATCACATACCAGCCCAGCCCGCAAGGGCTGGGTACAGGTCCTCAGACAACCACAGAGGGCTGTAAGCCCGACACAAAATGCCCGCAAACCCGCAAAAGCAGGCTCTCGAACTTGAGCTCTATAGGTCGATTCGACCTGGTACCAAGTACCTTGCAACTCGTACCTCCCGCAGGCTGCCAGTCGCGCCATACACTAGTGAAATGTCCATCGCAGAAAACCTGGCCCGCATCCACGACCAGATCGCCACCGCCTGCCGCCACGCCAATCGCCCTGTCAGCGAAGTCGCCCTCATGGCCGTCAGCAAGGTCCACCCCGTCGACGTCATCCTGGAAGCCCACGCCGCCGGCCAGCGCCTCTTCGGCGAGAACCGCGTTCAGGAGTTCGCTGAAAAATATCCCTCGCTCATCGATCTATCCGATCCCACGCGAAGCGATCCGCCGTACGCGCAGTACCATCTGATTGGTCCGCTGCAATCCAACAAGACCACCCGCGCCGCCGAGCTCTTCCACGCCATCGACACCGTCGACTCCCTCAAGATCGCCCAGCGCCTCAACGCCGCCGCCCTCGCCCTCAATAAAAAACTTCCCATCCTCATCGAGGTCAAACTCTCCCACGAAGAGTCCAAGCACGGCCTCGCCCCAGAAGAACTTCCCGCTCTCCTCACAGCCATCGCCGAACTCGAATCCCTTATCCCATCCGGCCTCATGACCGTCCCCCCCTGGTCCGAAGACGCCGAGACCGCCCGCCCTTACTTCCAGCACCTCCGCCGTCTCCGCGACGAGCAGCAGCGCCTCCACCCCACCCTCACCCAACTCTCCATCGGTATGTCCAACGACTTCACTGTTGCCATTGAAGAGGGAAGCACCTGCATCCGCGTCGGCACCGCACTCTTCGGCAAACGCACCGGCCACTAGGACTACGCGGGTGCCCCATGATCGCCGAAGGACGAAGTCCGAAGGCTATCGTGGGGTTACTCTCTGCGACCTTGTGCATGTTGTCGCTGGGTGCCCCATTCATCCAGCTTCATCGGATGAGTGGGCATCGTGCGAAGCACGACCGCTCCCCCCACCCCGGCTCACCCACAAACGTCCAGACACTTCGTGCGCAGCACGAATCGGTGGAAGCCCAGGGCGTTAGCCTTGGGAAGAATGCTCACCACAAAAGCGGGCTTCAGCCCCGGGTACTCTCTAAGCAATGGGCAGGGGAACACGCACAACCGTTTGGGTGCCCCATCCTGAGCGCGCCTGATCGCGCGATGGGTGGGGGAACTAACCCCTCATATTGCCTCTGCAAACCCGCCATATATGTCCCTTTCTGCTCATTCTCCGCACCCCACCAAACAAGCACCCCAATGTTTTGACCACAAACAACTTCTTCCACGTCCCTTACCGCCAACCCCACCCGCAACACATCACAATAAAGAAGATGTACAGCGGGGGTCGTCCATGCCAAAAGCAGAACTAATGCTGCAACAGGAATCCGACGTAGTCGATCCTGAGCGCATCGAGCAGCAGATTGACGAAAAACTCATCGGCGAACGCATCCGTCGCCTCCGCCTCAAGCGCTCCATGGGCCTCGTTGAATTAGGCAGACTCACCGGCCTCTCCGCCAGCTTCCTCTCCCAGCTCGAGACAGGCCGCGTCGTCCCCACCCTGCGTAACCTCGCGCGCATCGCCCTCGTCTTCGAGAAGGACCTGGCCTGCTTCTTCCAGCCCGAGGCCCGCGTCACCTTCCGTAAACTCGGTAAAAGCGATCGCATCCCCATCACTCGCAAGCTCAAGCACAGCTCCCGCTTCATCTCCGAGTCGCTCAGCTCCCTCATCCCCGACCGCCACATGGTCCCCTGCCTCGCTGAGTTCCACCCCAATGGCGACGACTGCGAGTTCACCCCCAAGGTCTTCACCGGCACCGAATTCCTCTACCTGATCGCAGGCGCCCTCGACATCACTGTAGCCAACCAGCGCCACTACCTCGAAATCGGCGACGTCTGCTGGATCGACGCCTCCACCCCCCGCCAGTACACCTGCAACGGAACCCACTCCGCCAAAGCTCTCATCATCACCGAACACCCCAAATAGCTAACCCCACTTTTGCGCCACTACCAAATCTGTCATCCTGAGCGCAGTCGAAGAGCCTGCCCTGAGCGAAGCCGAATGGGACCCCGAAGGCTCTCGCACTACCCCTACCACTCAGCCACAAATCCGGGTGCCCCATCCTTTCCGACAGTCCCATCGTCGGATAGGGTGGGGTATCGCGCCACGCGCGACCGCCTTCTTCCAACCTACTAAAAAATCCGTCATTCTGAGCGAAGTCGAAGAACCCCGAAACCTCTCGCATCACCCCTACCGCCCGAACCACTTAGCCACAAATTCGGGTGCCCCATATCTCGACTTTGAGATATGGGCATCGTGCGCAGCAAGACCGCTCTTCTTTCCCCTCTCCAAAATCGGTATCTTTGTCGCCACACCGCAAAGTGAATAGACTTACCTAACCCCATGACCGACCTAATCTTCACCACCGAAACCCCCGACGGCTGCACCCTCAACATCCGCCTCCACCCCGGAGCCCGCAAGAACGCCATCAACGGCCTCCACGCCGGAGCCCTAAAAATCTCCCTCACCACCCCACCTGTAGACGGTCGCGCCAACGAAGCCCTTATCGACCTCCTCAGCGACCGGCTCAACATCCCCAAAGCCCGCATCACCCTCATCGCCGGCCACACCAACCGCCTCAAAACCCTGCACATCACCACCCTTACCGCACCCCAGGTCGAGGCCACACTCCTCTCCGACGAAGCCTGATTTACCCCGTCCCATGGCGAGGCTAAGTCCCTTCCTTCGAAGACTTTGCAAATCAACGACATTGATTCAAAAGACTTTAGGCCTGAACCAGCCCCTAATTCAAGGGTAAGTCCAGACCTAAGTCGTATCGTTGGAAGACTTTGCGCAACTTTGCCGGGGGTGGGAGGGGGCTACTTCTTCTCCTTGATCGCGCCCTCAGGCCCAAACGAAACCGGCTTGCTGCCATCCGTCGTGCTCACCACAAAGCCATCCGTCGTCACCTCCGCATAGCCAATCTGGAAGCCCTTCTTCGCTTGGATATTCACGTTCTTCAGCTCAATATCCACCACATGCGACTCCGGCAAGCCGACAACCACGCCAGCCCAGTTGCTGTTGATGCTCTTCACGTTCTCGATCCGGATATTGTGGAAGTGCGGCGTCAGCCGCTGCACCGGCTCCGCAGGAACCGGCCCATCCGGCATCACCTTCGGGTAGTACTCACTGATCAGGATCGACGTAGCCACCCCATCCATCGTGATGTCCTTGAAGCTCAGGTTGCTGATGTCATGGCCGCGGTCGCGGTTGGACTTCACCCGGATCCCCTGGTCCGTCCCCTTGAACGTCACTCGCTCCGCATGGACGTTCTGCACCCCACCCGCTACCTCACTGCCAATCGAAAGCCCATGCCCCGCCTCAAACGTGCAGTCCACAATCAAAATATCGTGGCTTGGAGCGTCCGGCCCCGGAGAGTTAATCGCCCCACTCTTGATCGCGACATTGTCATCCCCGACGCTTGAAAACACGTGGTCCAGCTTGATATTGCTGGAGCTGAAGGGATCAATCGCATCCGTATTCGGAGCACCCCGCTGCGGAGCCAGCACCTTCATGTACTGGAACACCACATCGTCCGCGTAGTACGGCACAATCTGCCAGAAGCCCGCGTTCTGCACCGTCACCTGCTCCACCACCACATGCTTGGAGTGGTCGATCAGCAGCAGCATCGGCCGCGGATGGTCCGTCCCCAATACCCCCGCATCCTTCACACCCTTCACATAGTCCCACCATACCTGCCCACGCCCATCGATCACCCCACCACCCGTTATCTTCACGTGCTCCGCATTCGTAATCGCCACCAGCGGCTGCACCGTTGGCTGCCGCATCCGCGTCGCCTTCGGATAGTCCGCACGATCTTCCGACCCCAGCAGCATCGCGTCCTTCTCCACATCGAACGTCACATTGCTCTTGATCTCTATCGGCCCCACCACAAACTTGCCCGACTTCAATACGACCGTTCCGCCACCCGAAGCCTTGGAGCACGCATCAATCGCCCCCTGCACCGCCGCCGTATCCTTGGCTACCCCATCGCCCTTGGCCCCATACGCCCGTACATCACACACCTTACCCACCCCAAAAGCGCTAGAAGCACCCAGACCCAAACCTAAAACCGCCGCCACCAAACGAACCTGCTTCATACCGCCTCCACACGCAACCGCGCTCGCTGAAATCCTATCCCAAATTGGTCATACCACGCACCCTCATACCCAAAATACTCGCCATTCCAGTAAACTCAGCCATGCGTCTTACTCTCCTCCTCCTCGCCGCAACCCTCCTCGTCCTTCCCGCAACTCCCTCCCTGCAAGCCCAAAAGGCAGCCCAGTCCCCTGCCACACCTGCCGCCGCCCAGGCTTTTATGGACCGCACGGAAGCTGAGCTTCTCGACCTCAGCAACGAAGCCCAGCGCGCCGCCTGGGTGCAGGAAACCAACATCACGCAGGATACAGAGGCCATCGCCGCCAAGGCCAACGAACGCCTCGCCCTCCGCACCAACCAACTCGTCCTCGAAGCCCGCCGCTTCGACAAGCTCACTCTCCCCCCCTCCCTCGCCCGCAAGTTCATGCTCCTCCGCCTCAACGGCTCCCCCACTGACCCCAAGCTCGTCGCCGAACTTACCCAGGTGGCCGCCGCCCTCGACGGCATGTACGGCAAAGGCAAGTACTGCCGCGGCAGTTCATCCCCCGAGCCCGGCAGCAGTGTGCGAAGCGATTCGCCGTCCGGGCAAGATTGTCTCGGCATCGAAGAAATTGGCGTCCTCATGGCCAAGTCTCGCGACCCCAAAGAGCTGCAGGACCTCTGGACCGGCTGGCACACCATCTCGCCCCCGATGCGCGAAAAATACGCCCGCCTCGTAGAGCTCTCCAATCAGGGCGCAAAGGAGTTCGGCTTCAAGGATACCGGCGACCTCTGGCGCTCCGGCTACGATATGACGCCCGCGCAGTTCTCCGCCGAACTCGAGCGCACCTGGGCCCAGCTCGAGCCTCTCTACAAAGAGCTCCACGCTTACACTCGCTTCAAGCTCATCCAGAAGTACGGTGCCGCCGCCTCCCGCCCCGACGGCATGATCCCCGCCCACCTCCTCGGCAACCCCTGGGCGCAGGAGTGGGGCAACATCTACGACCTCGTAGCCCCTACCCCCACCTCCAACTTCAAGATGTACGACCTCGAAGCCGCCCTCAATAAGCAGATCAATCAGAAGTCCGGCATTAACGGCCAGCCCGCTACCGAGCTTGATGCCGCCAAGGCCATGGCTCGCTATGGCGAGTCCTTCTACACCTCCATCGGCTTCGCCCCGTTGCCCGACACCTTCTGGAAGCGGTCGCAGTTCATCAAGCCCCGCGACCGTGACGTCGTCTGCCACGCCAGCGCCTGGGACATCGACAACGTCGAAGACCTCCGCATCAAGATGTGCATCCACGTGACCGCCGATGACTTCATCGTCGTCCACCACGAGGAGGGCCACAACATGTATCAGCGGGCCTACAACAAGCAGTCCTTCCTCTTCCGCAACGGCGCCAACGACGGCTTCCACGAGGCCATCGGCGACTCGGTCGCCCTCGCCATCACCCCCGCCTACCTCAAGCAGCTCGGCCTCATCGACCAAGTTCCACCCGTCGAAGCCGATATCCCCCTCCAACTCCGCACCGCCATGGATAAGGTCGCCTTCCTCCCCTTCGGCCTCCTCATTGATAAGTGGCGCTGGCAGGTCTTCTCCGGCGAGACCAAGCCCGCCGACTACAACAAGGCATGGTGGGCCCTCCGCGAGAAGTACCAGGGCGTCGCCCCACCTGTAGCCCGCACCGAAGCCGACTTCGATCCCGGGGCCAAATACCACATCCCCGGCAACGTCCCCTACGCCCGTTACTTCCTCGCCCGCATCTACCAGTTCCAGTTCTACAAAGCCATGTGCGAAGCCTCCGGCTACAAAGGCCCCCTCAACCGCTGCACGTTCTACGGCAGCAAAGCCGCAGGCGACAAGCTCAACGCCATGCTCGCCGCTGGCCAATCCCAACCCTGGCAGACCACCCTCAAAGAGATGACCGGCACCCCCCAGCTCGACGCCGCCCCCGTGCTCGAATACTTCCAGCCCCTCTACCTCTGGCTCAAACAACAAAACGAAGCCAACAAATCCAAACCCGGCTGGAAAGCCGAGTAGTCCGTATCAAATTGGCGGCTCATCCTTCAGTCCTTTATGAAGTATGGGTCGCTCCTGTCAGACATCTCCAGTCCCTTCCGATACATCGCACTTAAGCGGCACCAAGCCGCAGAAGGAAGTTGCCAATGTCTGATCCAATCCGCGACAACAACATTGCACCGATCAACATCGATCACCTGAAGCCCCTCGAATCTGACCCCGAAGGTGCGCTCCCCAAGCATCCCCACAATCCCGAGCACATCAATCCCAAGATTGCCTCCGACATCCGCTACTGGGCCGACCAGTTCCACGTCTCGGGACAGCTCCTGCACGAAGCCATCCGCGTTCACGGCACCTCCGTAGAAAAAGTTCAGGCCGCTCTCGCAAACCACGAAGTCAGCCTCACGTAACGCTCGTCTACTTAAGCACCAGACACACCCGCAGCTCTGACCGGCAACCCGGTCAGAGCTGTATTTCTTTACGACCGCACTAGACACACCCCACTACAACAAATCTTTCTTCCCAAATCCCCACCTCAGCCGACTACCTGCTTGTAAGCCAAAACTGCACCCGCACGCCTTCCTAACCGGAGATTCGGTGCAGACCATTCCAACTCCCAGGAAGCCGGCACAATGAAGAAGCTCATCCTCACCGCCACTCTCGCAGCCCTAACCCTCCCCGTCGCCACCCTTCCCGCACAGTCCCCTTGGGACCGCATCAAGCAGAAGGCCAAGGACAAGCTCAACTCAGACACCGATAAGGCCACCGATAAGACCCTCAACGCCGCCGACCCCACCACCAACTCCGGCAACAAGACCAGCACCACCAATGCCGCACCCGCCAGCACTCCGGCAGCTACGGCCTCAGCCTCTACATCCTCTGGCACCGCTACCGCACCCGCGCAGCTCATCGCCTACCAGAACTACGACTTCGTCCCCGGCGATACCATCCTCTTCTCTGACGACTTCACCGACACCCAGGATGGTGAGTTCCCCGCCCGTTGGGAGCTCAGTAACGGCCAGGCCGTCGTCAATAACCTTCACGGCTTCCCCACCTTCCTCATCACCGACGGCAACTACGGCATCGTTCACCCGCGCGTCAAAAAGCCCGTCTACCTTGGCGATGCCTTTACCGTGGAGTACGACTACTTCCCCGTTGCCGGTGCCTATCCCCTCCTCCTCATGTTCGCCACAGCAGGATCCAACGGTGACCACGCGGCCATCCTCAAGGTCAATCGAAGCGATGTAGGCTATGGCGGCCCCATCGAACTCAACGGTACCTACCCCGCCGCCCTCGCTGGCGATAAGTTCGACAACCACTGGCACCATATAGCCGTTGCTCACAAAGGGAACCAGATCAAGGTCTACATCGACCAGTTTCGTGTCCTTACTGTGCCCGACATGAAGATCGTCCCCGTCTCCGTCATGCTAGGCGGCATCGCCGGACCCGACGCAGCCCTAGCCTTTACCAACTTCCGCGTCGCCGATGGTGGTGGAATGAATATGATCGGCAAGAAGTTTACCGATGCCAAGATCATCACTCACGGCATCAACTTCGACGTCGATAAATCCACTCTGCGGCCTGAAAGCATGGGGACGATCAACCAGATCAAGCGGATCCTCACCGACAACCCTGAAGTCAAATTCGAAATAGGCGGTCACACCGACTCCTCCGGCACCTCACCCCACAATATGACGCTCTCGCAGCAACGCGCCGACGCCGTCAAAGCCCAGCTCGTCGCTTGCGGTATTGCACCCGGCCGCCTCACCACCAAAGGTTACGGCGACACCAAGGCCATCGCCGACAACTCCACCCCCGACGGCAAAGCCAACAACCGCCGAGTAGAGTTCGTAAAGATGTAAGAGACAGACTTAGTTACAAATAGAACGCTGCACTATGAAAAAGCCACCGCAGGGGTGGCTTTTCATAGTCCGCATCAATCGAAAAGTACTACTTCGCAGCAACCTCAATCAAAGCCCACTCCGCCGCACTTAGCTCTACGTTCGCCGCAGCAATATTCTCTTCCAGGTGCTTTACGCTCGAAGTCCCGGGAATCGGCAGAATCACCGGACTCCGCTGCAGTAACCACGCCAGCGATAACTGGCTCACCGTAGCATCATGCTGCTTCGCAACCTGCTCAAGCTTGCTACCAGGCTTCGCCAATTTTCCGGCAGCTACCGGCGACCAGGGAATAAACGCCATTTTATGCTTGGTGCAGTAGTCCACTACATCTTCCGCCGCACGGTCGCCGATGTTGTATTTGTTCTGCACGCTTACAATCTCCATTACCTTGCGAGCCTGTTCAATTTCTTTCACCGATACCTCGCTCAGACCCACATGCCGAATCTTTCCCTCCTGCTGCAGCTTCGCAATAACCTCCAGCGACTTCTCCACCGGCACCTTCGCATCGATGCGATGCAACTGCCAAAGCTCAATCCGCTCCAGCTTCAGGCGGCGAAGGCTCATCTCTACCTGCTGCTGCAGATACTCCGGCCGACCGACAGGAAGCCACTTATTCGGCCCCTGCCGCGTCAGGCCCGCCTTCGTCGCAATCACTATATCCTTCCCATACGGAGCGAGCGCCTCACCGATTAGGCGCTCACTTACTTCCGGTCCATACGAATCTGCCGTATCGATAAAGTTCACGCCAAGTTCCACCGCTCTTTGCAGCACACGTTTACTCTCCGCACCATTCTTCGGCTCACCCCATACTCCATCGCCGGTGATTCGCATCGCACCAAAGCCCAGGCGGTTTACCACCATATCGCCGCCAATCGCAAACGTTCCACTCGCCTTCGCATTCACTTCTGTTGCAGTAGCCATCGTCATCTCCTCTAAAAGTCAAAAGTTGTCATACATTGCAATTCGAATCTGGCTCTGATCAATATCTAAAACGCCGAAGGCCGTATCCCATCCATCTCCACGCGGTCCAACTCCGCAAACACGCTGCGTCCGCTTATCCGCATGGTCTCGCCTTCCGCCAGCACTTTGATCTTGCTGCTGATTCTCAACCGTACCCCTTCAGCGTCCAGGCGCTGCACCGGCTCGTCCATAGGCTCACGTCCCAGCCGGAACGTCCCAAAGTGCATCGGCACCATCCAATCCGCACCCGTTTCCACAAAGCCGCGCACAGCCTCTTCCGGGCTGGTGTGCACGCCGCGATAGCTGTCCGGGAAATAAGCTCCAATCGGCAGCAGCGCCACATCCGGCTTCAGTCTTCGTCCAATCTCCGCGAACCCATGAAAGTACGCCGTATCGCCGGAGTGGTACACACTCTGCACTCCATCCGAAACGTAATATCCGCCGTACCCACGATGCGTATCGCGGAACATTCGCGCCCCCCAGTGCTTGCACGGAGTCATCGTCACCCGCAGACCCTGTACCAGGCGATGCTCCCACCACTCCATTCCGTGCACCTGCGCAAACCCTAGCCCCTCCACTAGATCTTCCACACCACGCGGCACCACCACTTCAGGTGCCACACCACGCAGCTTCTTCGTAGCCTTCACAATCTTCTTCAACGAGGGCAAATTTAAATGGTCCATATGTGCATGAGTAATCAGCACGAGGTCAATTGGAGGTAATTCTTCTAGCCGCACACCAGCCACTCGCTGCCGCCGCAGCACCACCAGCCGCTTCGCAAAAACCGGATCCACCAGCACATTCTGTCCACCCACCTGCAACAGAAACGATGAGTGCCCGATAAACGTCACTCCCATCTCGCCTACGTTCACCCGTTCCACCGAACGCGGCTCACCCTTCATTGGCCGCTCATGACTCTCTCGCACCAGCTTCACCAACTGCTGCAACTTCGTAATCACAAACGGTCTACTACTCAACGTATCCGCCATCGCTGTTGGCACCTCCTCATTGGATGCTCCCCGTCCTTCATCCGACACAACCAACATCAATTCCGCGTAAATCCCTGAGAACCCCAACCCGCATCTATCTTGTTTAGAACTCGCAGCACTAACAAAACAACTGCATTACCTAGAGCCGACGATCATGCCCAGCCCCTCCACCAGCCAGCCCGTCCCTCCCTCCCCCAGTGGCCAGATCATCTGGGACTACGTCTCCGCCTCCCCGCTCCGCTCCCTCTGGAACCTGCAGGGGGCCTCAGTCCGCGTCATCCTGCGCCGCACCTTCAAGTCCTTCAACCGCGACAACCTCCTTAGCCGCGCCGCTGAACTCGGCTTCTACTTCCTCTTCGCTCTCTTCCCCACCCTAGTCAGCGCCACCAGCCTGCTCGGCCTCTTCGCCCGCCGCGCCTCCACCATCTATACCGAGCTCATCGCCTACTTCGCGCTCGTCATGCCCCCGACCGCATTCAACATCGTCGTGGAGACCTTCAACCAGACCACCGCCGCCGCAACCAAAGGTAAAGTCACCTTCGGCCTCGTCGCCGCCCTGTGGTCCGCCTCCGTCGGCTTCTCCGCCATTCAGGACACCCTCAACATCGTCTACAACGTCCCCGAAACCCGTCCCTACTGGAAGGCTCGTGGCTCCGCCATCCTCGTCACCCTGCTGCTCGCCCTCATCAACACACTCACCCTGGCAACCCTCCTCGCCGGAGACTTCCTCAGCAAGCTGGCCCACCTCCGCATCCACCACCCCACCCTCCGATGGGCGGCAGTTATCGCCCTTCGCGGCACCTCCTGGATCATCACTTTCGCCTTCATCACTCTCTTCTTTGCCGTCATCTACTACTTCGCACCCGACGTCAAAACCAGTTGCTGGCGCTGGCTCACCCCCGGCGCAGCCATCGGCATCATCGGCTGGATTGCCGCCTCCCTGCTCCTTCGCCTTTACCTCCACTACTTCGACACCTACTCCCTGACCTACGGGTCCCTCGGAGCCGTCATCATCCTACTCACCTGGTTCTATCTCACCGGCCTCATGCTGCTGCTCGGCGCAGAGATCAACTCCGAGATCGAAGCCGCCGCAACCGAGAAGCGTCTCCACGCCGAGTGTCAGCTACCACCCACCATCACCGCTGACACCGACCATCCCCTCCCCAGTTAGCCAGCCAGCCTTGCGCACCTCATTTACAATCCACCTATCGGCCCCGACTCGCGTAGTTGCGCTATCTCTTGCAACCGCGGCCCCCAAACTGAAGCCAAATGGAACCAAAGCACGAAGGAGATCCACCCAACATGTCCCTGCTTCGCATTAACGACATCGCACCCGATTTCACCGCCGAGACCACCCACGGCACCATCCACTTCCACGAGTGGATCGGCGACAACTGGGCCGTCCTCTTCTCGCACCCCAAGGACTTCACCCCCGTCTGCACCACCGAGCTCGGCAGCATGGCCGCCCTTGAGCCCCAGTTCACCGCTCGCAGCACCAAGGTCATCGGTCTCTCCGTCGACCCCGTCGAGAACCACGCCAAGTGGGCTCAGGACATCGAAGACGTAGGTGGCCATAAGGTCCTCTACCCCATGATCGGCGACACCGACCTCATCGTCTCCAAGCTATACAACATGCTCCCCGCAGACGAGTCCGGCACCTGCGAAGGCCGCACCGCAGCCAATAATGCCACCGTACGCACCGTCTTCATCATCGGGCC
>JANYER010000354.1 GCA_025359825.1 Granulicella sp. | reverse complement strand
ACAGAAGCTGGAGTCGTGGACGCTGATCCCCGGAGTGCAGGCACCCGTTTCGGCCAGTGAATTTGGTGCGATGGGTGAAGTGATCAAGAAAGACCCTCGCGTGATTGCGGCATTGAAGCTGCGCAACATTACAGACATGAGTACGGTGAACTGCGGCGCGGGGCCGCTCTCATTTATCGTATTTCCGGAGCAGGACGGCCAGCGCATTGGCTGGGGCGAATGCACCGACTCGCGCGGTGTTTACCATAGCTGGGGCCGCACGATTGAGGGCATCCACATTCTGGCGAACATGACTACAAAGAAGATTTTGAACGTGATTGATAGGGGCGTTGTGCCCATGCCGACGGGAGCGACTTCGTTTGAAGAGGCGGCGAGTGTGGCGCGTGCGGGGGCGACTCCAATTGTGATGCTGCAGCCGATGGGACCGGGTTACGCAATCCACAAGGGTGAGGTGAGCTGGCAGAACTGGCACTTCCGTTTCCGCCTGGACCCGCGCGTTGGGCCGGTGGTGAACATGGTGAAGTATCAGGATGGCGAGAAGCTGCGGTCGATCCTGTACGAGGGGTCGCTCTCCGAGATGTATGTGCCGTACATGGACCCAGAGGAAGGTTGGAACTCGCGGGCGTTTCTGGATGCGGGTGAGTTTTTGCTGGGTGGTCTGATCAAGCCGCTGGGCCCGGATGATTGCCCGGAGAATGCAGAGTACTTCGTAGGGTATGCGCCGACGGACCATGCTGCTCCGGTGCGGAAGCCTACGGCTGCCTGCATGTTTGAGCGCGTGACCGGCAACCCGGCGTGGCGTCACTTTGAGAAGGAAGCGATCAGTGGTCGGCCCAGTCGTGAGCTGGTATTGCGTACGGCTGCGGTGGTTGGAAACTACGATTACCTGATGGACTGGATCTTCCAGCAGGACGGTACGATCCGCGTTGCAGTGGGTGCGACGGGTATCGTGGAGACGAAGAGCGTGAAGGAGACTTCGGTCGATCACGCGAGCATGGGCAAACCTTCGTTCGGCACGCTGGTCGCGCCGAACACGGTAGCGGTTAACCATGACCACTACTTTTCGTACCGGCTGGACCTGGATGTGGATGGAACCAACAACAGCCTGATGATCGACCATCTGGTGCCGCAGCAGATCAAGCAGCACACGCGGACGAGCATCTGGGCGGTTGAATCCACGATGGCGCATACGGAGAAGGACGGCATCCTGGACATCGACATCCATAAGCCGGGGATGTGGAACTTTATCAGCGGCGAACATAACAAGCTGGGGCATCCGACCGGCTATGAGATTATGGCGGGAGCGACGGCTGTTTCCATTGTGTCGCCGGATGATCCCGCGCAGAAGGTCGGCGCGTTCTCGGCCCACTCGCTTTGGGTCACTCCCTACAAGCCGGATGAGCTGTATGCCTCTGGTATGTACGTGACCAGCAGCAAAGGTCTGGAAGGGCTACCGGCATGGACGAAGGCAAACCGCTCGATCGAGAATACGGATATCGTGGCCTGGTACACCCTCGGCTTCCACCATGCAGTGCGGGTGGAAGACTGGCCGGTGATGCCGACGATGTGGCATGACTTCCTGATTCGTCCTGTGAACTTCTTCGACGAGAACCCCGCGATGACTTTGCCACACAAGCCGTAGGGTTGCCGGAGACCAAAGCAAAGGGCGGACGCTTACGGCGTCCACCCTTTGTAGTTATTGCTGTTTTATTTTGCGAAGATCTGGTTCATGTCAGCGAAGGCCTTGAACTCCAGTGCATTGCCGGCGGGGTCCAGGAAGAACATGGTGGCCTGTTCACCGACCTCGCCTTTGAAGCGGATGTAGGGTTCGATGATGAAGGTGGTTCCTGCGGCGCGGAGACGGTCGGCGAGGGAGTTCCAGTCGTCGAGGGTGAGGATGACGCCGAAGTGTGGGACGGGGACATCGTGGCCGTCGACGGGGTTATGGTAGGTGTCGTCTTGGGCGGCGCGGGGTTTAAGGTGAGTGACGATCTGGTGGCCAAAGAGGCTGAAGTCGATCCACTGGGCAGAACTACGGCCTTCGGGGCAGCCGAGGATGGTGCCGTAGAAGGTGCGTGCGGCGTCAAGGTCGTCAACAGGGAAGGCGATGTGAAAAGGGGTCAGCACGATGGTCTCCTAGGCTCCATAGTACTGCTTCATGCACTGCGGTTGTGCAGTGTAGAGAAGGATCGGAGACCATCGTGCTGTGGATTGGCTAACGGCGGTTGAAGCCTTGCGAGTAGCCGCGGAGGTAAGACTGGCGGAAGCTATCGCGGTAGGGCTGGTAGGGGCCCATCGCTGGGTCGTAGCCGGGGGTGTCGTGGAACTTGCGATCTGCCTTGGGGTGGTAGCCGCTGCCGTTGTAGGCGTCGCGTGCGCCGTCATCCATTCCCATGCGAAAGCCTTCGCGATCAGCGCGCTGGATAAGTGGTGGCACTCCACCGTAGGGTGGTGGGGGAGGGGGTGGCCCGGCGTAGTTGTGCTGAGCGCAACCTGTAACTAGAAGAGTTGCAGATAGAGCAGCGGTCAGTGCGAGTGTACGGAAGGGGAGATTCATGGCTACGGCCTCGTGTGCCGCTCTCTTCACCGCTGAATGCGATGCAAGGAACGGTCACTCGTAGGAACGCCGAGGTCTCGGAAATGTTGTGCAGATTTGTGCGAGTGGAAATGCGCTAGACGGGGTCGGCAGGGAGGCGAACGACGAACTCGGTGCCGTGGTCGTCGGAGCTGAAGCGGATGCTGCCGCCAAACTGATCCACGATGCGATGGACGATGCCGAGGCCCAGGCCTGTGCCGACGCCTGATGCCTTGGTGGTGTAGAAGGGGTCGAAGATGTGCTGCTGGATCTCGGCGGGGATGCCTGCACCGTTATCGATGATGGCGATGCAGAGGTCGGTATGGGGCTTGCCGCTGCCGGAGGCGGGCTGCTCCATCCAGGTCTTGACCTGAATCATGCCGTGCTGCGGGACGGCGTCGATGGCGTTGTCGAGCAGGTTGGTCCAGATCTGGTTGAGGCCGGAGCACTCGGTATGGAGCATGGGCAGGTTGGTGGCGAGTTCCTTCTTGAGGACGATCTCTTTCTCGCGGAGCTTGTGGCCGAGCATGACCATGGTGGCGTGGATGCTGGAGTTTACGTCCAGCTCCTGGCGCTGGCTCTTGCCCTCGTAGGCGTATTCCTTCACGGCTTTGACGAGGGAGGAGACACGGCCGATGCTCTCTTCAATGGTGCCGACGAGCTGCTGGCTGGATACGAGTGCTTCGAGCCAGCTGAGTGTATCGGAGAAGATGCCGGAAGGGAATTCGCTGCGGGCGCACTCGAGTTCGCTGGGCTGGATGCCGATGGAGACGAGAGTTGGTGCGAGCTTCCATGCGTCGGTGATCTGTGCGGACTCCATCCATTCGACAAGAGCGTCTTCGGCGTCGCTCTGCTCGAGGGAGTTCATCATGACAGGTTGCTTGACGGTGAGGACCTGCTCCTGAAGCTCGAAGAGGCACTCTTTCTGCTCGCGGCTCATCTCGATTTTGCTGACTTTGGCGGAGAGCTCGTGGAGACGGAGGAGGTTGGCGCGAAGCTGGGCGGCGGCACGGCTGGCGGCTGCTCCGGGGTTGTTGAGCTCATGCATCAGGCCTGCGGCGAGGGTGCCGAGAGCGGCCATCTTCTCCTGCTGAAGGGTGAGATTCTGAAGCTTTTCCAACCGAAAGGCCATGTTGCCGAGGATGGCTTTACGGACTTCCGGGCAGGTGGTCATCAGGTTCCAGAACTGGTCTTCGGTGAAGCGCATCAAGTGGCTGGGCTGACTGGTGACGATGTTGACGGGGTTCGGTGAATTTGACAGCAGAGGTAGCTCGCCCAGCGCAGAGCCCTGGGGCACGGTGATCATGCTGACTTCGTGTCCGTCGACGGTGGATTGGTAGATGTGGAGCTCGCCCCGGAGGAGGAGCCAGAAGTAGTGAGCCATCTCGCCCTGGCGAGCTACGAATTGGCCAGTCGGGAGATCGACTTGGTCGATGTCGTGCATGCAGGCGAGCTTTTCTTCTGAAAGCGAAGAGAGGATGTCTACGGTGCGAAGCTGGGCGATTAGTTCCGGACTCATCGTGGATACTTGAGCGGAGGTGATGCTGGGGTCGAGATGGGTTTCGTTGGTCATGGAATGAGAAACAGCACGTACTCTCCTTAGGACTCTGACTCTTAAAGACTCGCGAGATACTGGTGCACGAACTGGATAGCGATGGAGCCTTCGCCGACGGCTGAGGCGCAGCGCTTGACGGAGTTGTATCGGACGTCACCGGCCACGAAGATGCCGGGTACACTGGTCTCCAGGAGATACGGCTCGCGCTCGAGCGGCCACTTGGCGGTGCTCTTCGCACGCAGGTCAGGGCCGGCGAGGACGAAGCCCTTGCTGTCGCGGGCGAGTTCCTGCGGGAGCCAGTCGGTCTTGGGGGCTGCGCCGATGAAGATGAATAGGGAGCTGGTGGAGCGACTCTGTTCGCCGCTCGGAGTGCTGAGCTGAATGCACTCGAGGTGCCCGTTGCCACCCATACCGACGACCTCGGTTCCAGTCTCGACGGTGATGTTCTCGGTGCGGGCGATCTGGTCGATGAGGTACTTAGACATGCTCTTCTCCAGCGACTCTCCGCGTATCAGCATGTGGACGCGAGCGGCGTAGCGGGCGAAGTTCATGGCCGCCTGGCCGGCTGAGTTTGCCCCCCCTACGATATAGACCGTCTCGCCTCTGCAGGACATTGCTTCCGCCTGTGCCGCACCGTAGTAAACCCCTGTGCCGCTGAACTGGTCGGCGCCGGGGACGTCGAGCTTGCAGTAGGCGACGCCGGTCGCGATGACGCAGACGTTGCAGGTGACGTTGCGGCCGTCGCCCATGGTGACGATGTGGTAGTTGTTCTCGGTCCGGACGCAGGTGACGCTCTGGGTGAGGAACTCTGCGCCGAGGCGGTTGGCCTGGAGGAAGGCGCGTTTGCCGAGCTCTTCGCCGCTGAGTCCGTCGGGGAAGCCCAGGTAGTTTTCGATGCGGGAGCTGGAGCCGGCCTGTCCACCGGGGGCGGCGGCTTCGACGATGAGAGTTTTGAGGCCTTCCGAAGCGCCGTACACTCCGGCTGCGAGGCCTGCGGGGCCGGCACCGACGATGACGACGTCGTAGAACTCTTCCTGCGCCTGGGTGCGGAGGCCGACCTTGCTGGCGAGCTCCGTAGTAGAGGGCTGAACAAGGGCGGTGCCGTCGCCAAAGAGAACGACAGGGAGCTTGGTATCGTCAGCGCCCTTTTCCTTCAACAGAGCGAGCGCCTCAGGATTGTCCTCGGGGTTGAGCCACTGGTAGGGGATGCGATTTCGCGAGAGGAAGTCGCGCACAGTGTGGCCCATTGCCGACCAGCGAACGCCGATGACGCGGATGCCCTCAAAGGGGGCTTTGTAACCCTGCTTCCAGGCTTCGAGCAGATCGTCGAGGACGGGGTAGAGCTTCTCTTCCGGCGGGTCCCAGGGTTTATTGAGGTAGTAGTGGATCTTCGCCGAGTTGATGGCGCGAATGGCGGCTTCAGTATCTGCGTAGGCGGTGAGCAGGACGCGCTTAGCGTCGGGGTAGATAGTCAGGGCTTGCTGGAGGAAGTCGACGCCGGTCATGCCGGGCATGCGCTGGTCGGAGAGGAGCAGGGCGACGCTCTCTTTGCGCTCTTTGAGCTGGCGGCAGATATCGAGTGCCGCGCCGCCGGAGGCAGCACGCACGATGCGGTACTCCTGACCGTAGTGGCGGCGGAGGTCCTGGACGACTGCTTCCAGTACGCTGGTGTCGTCGTCGATAGCGAGCAAGATCGGTTTAGCCATAGTTCTGTTCTACCACTAGAGCTGTCTTCTGTTCTTAGGCTCCCGCCACTTGGGGAGATACGGCTCTTCAGCGTCTGCCCGTCTGTTTCTGGCGTCACAGATTCGATTCGAAATGGCCGGGAAAGGTGCAGAAAACAACTGCGCCGGCCTGCAACTTATGGGTTAAGCTCATGTAAGCCGGGTGGTTCCGTCTGCTAGGGTACCTGTACTGCCCGTTGCAGGAGTGTTTCTCCGCCCATGCAGTAGTTGGGCCTATCTTATGTACGAATTACAGACACTCCTCCCCCCCGCAGGTCCGGTCGTCGATGAGGGAGACTGCAAGGGCAACTGCCCACCGCAGGAGAATGACCTCTCATGAAGCGATTGATACTTGCCGATAACCAGGCCATCTTCCGCGCGGGTGCTGCCCGTGTGTTGGCTCTGGAAGACGATATTCGCATTGTGGCGCAGTGTGACGACCTGCCACGTCTGATCTCCGCCGTGGACGGAGTTCGAGGGGCGGTGATTCTGGTGTCCAGCAGCATGAAGGCCGACCTGCCAGCGCTGGTGGCGCAGGCCCACGCGCTGGATAGCAGGGTGATCCTGATTACAGAAAACAACGAAGTGCTTACGGACGAGGTGGCGGCCCCGCTGGACGGGATTGTAGGGCGGAATATCAGCGGTGTGGACCTGCTGGATTGCGTCCGCCGCGTGGCGCGAGGACAACGCTGTCATCAGCGCACCAACGTTACCACCATGCAGGCAACTGACGCGGTGGGCACACGCGTCCGCGACCGGCTGACCCCGAAGGAGATGCAGATCGTCGCCCTGATCGTGCAGGGCTGCAAGAACAAGGACATTGCCAACCAGCTTGGGACCAAGGAGCAGGTAATCAAGAACTACCTGCGCAGTATCTACGACAAGACCGGGGTCTCGGACCGGCTGGAACTGGCGTTGTTTACGATTCATCATCGGGCGCTGTCGGATGCTGCGACCAAGGTGGGGAACCTGCTGCAGATGAAGTCCGCTTAGTTCGCAGGGTGGAGATAGAGAGGCCCGCGGGGGTGAGCTCCGCGGGCCTTTCTATTTGTTGAGACAAGGGGTTAGCCCAGTTTTTCGGCGATGCTCTTGGCTTGGGTGAAGAGCAGCAGGTAGTCGGGGCCTCCGGCCTTGGAGTCTGTGCCGCTCATGTTGAAGCCGCCGAAGGGATGCGCGCCAACCATGGCGCCGGTGCATTTGCGGTTGAGGTAGAGGTTGCCGACCTGGAACTCCTCGCGAGCACGCTGTAGCTTCTCCGCAGAGCTGGAGTAGATGGCGCCGGTGAGGCCGTATTCGGTGTTGTTGGCGATATCCAGCGCCTCGTCAAAGCTGTTGGATTTAATGACGGCGAGGACGGGCCCAAAGATCTCCTCCTGGGCGAGTCGGGCGGTTGGGGCAATATCGGCGAAGATGGTGGGCGCGATGTAGTAGCCGCCGGATTCAGTCTCGATGGCGTCGCCACCGGCGAGCAGACGGCCTTCGCGTCGGCCAATCTGGAGGTAGCTGAGGACCTTCTCGTACGACTTCTCGCTGATGACCGGGCCGGCGGCGAAGTTGAGGGCAGGGTCGCCGACCTCGATCTTGCGGACGCGCTCGACCAGCTTGTCGCAGAAGGTGTCGTAGAGGCTGGCATCGACGATGACGCGGGAGCAGGCGGAGCACTTCTGGCCGTTGAAGCCGAAGGCGCTGGCGGCGACACCGGCGACTGCGGAGTCGAGGTCGCAGTCTGCATCGACGATGATGGAATCCTTGCCGCCCATCTCCAGGATGGTGCGTTTGATGAAGATCTGGCCGAGTTGGGTCTTGGCGGCCTTCTCGTGGATCTCGAGGCCGACGGCCTTGGAGCCGGTGAAGGCGATGAATCGCGTCTGAGGGTGCACCACGACAGCGTTGCCGAAGTCCGGTCCCTCGCCGGGGCAGAAGTTGAGTACGCCATCGGGCAGGCCGATCTCTTCCATCAGGCTGAAGAAGCGAGCGGCAATAGTCGAGGCGTCGATGGAGGGCTTGAGGATTACGGTGTTGCCGCAGACGATTGCTGCGACGGCCATGCCGGCCATGATAGCGAAGGGAAAGTTCCACGGCGGGATGACCGCGCCTACGCCAAGCGGAATATAGCGGAACTGGTTGCGTTCGCCGGGGAACTGGATGGGAGTGGTGACACCATCCATGCGCAGTGCTTCACGTCCGTAGAACTCAAGGAAATCGATGGTCTCGCCTACATCGGCATCGGCCTCGCCCCAGTTCTTGCCGACTTCGAGGGTGAGCCAGGCACAGAACTCAAACTTGCGCTCGCGGATCTTGTCAGCAGCTTTGAAGAGGAATGCAGCGCGCTCGGCGACAGGGACGCGGCTCCAGGTGGTGAAGGCTTTTTGAGCAGCTTCCATGGCAATAGCGGCGTGCTCGACCCCGGCACGCTGGTGGATGCCGACGACCTGCGAGGGGCGGGCAGGGTTCTTTGAGATGATCTTGTCGTCCGTGCGGAGACGTGCGCCGCCGATGACCATGTCGTACTCGCGACCGAGGCGGGACTCGACGTCGGCGATGGCGGCTTCCATGGCGCGCTGGTTTTCAGGGAGGGAGAAGTCGAGGAACTCCTCGTTGACGAAGGTGCCACGGCCGGCGTTGGCGGCGGTATCGGGAGTAAGAATTGCAGTGGCCATGGTCGGCTCATTTCTAGCGCGTGCTTGCGCTGGGTCGATAGGAAGGCTTGGCAGTTCTGGCACCGTCTGGCCGATCGTCCAGTACAAGCTGCGAGCGCTACACGCCTTGTGTCAGTTTATCGGTTTCGACGGACATCTGCGCGGTGCGGTCTAGCTTGTCCCAGTTGAAGGGTTTGCCGTCGATGGCGCGCTTGATGGTCTTGAAGAGCACTACGGAGAAGACCTGCCGGTAGGTAAAGCGCTGAATCCAGATGTGGACGAGCAGCCACGCGTCACCCTTGCTGGCTGGGTGCTTGCGTTCCAGCGCGAAGGCCAGGGCCGAGGCGAGGAAGTCGATCAGCAGAAAGGCGCCAAAGTAGGTGATCAGCTTGAAGACGCTCGCGCTTGAGGTGGTTTCCGGATGGAAGAAGCGGTCGACGAAGTAATGGATGATTCCGGCAACGAACATGAGGTCGATCAGCGGCGAGAGCAGTGGCAGCAGGATCTGGAAGATGAGGATGTTGGGCAGCGCGAAGAGGCCCATGGCACGATGCTTGGCGATGGCGCCGCGGTGTTTGAAGATGGCCTGCAGGATGCCGAAGGACCAGCGGAAGCGCTGGCGCATGAGACCGTCGGCGTTGACCGGGGCTTCGGTGAAGGCCAGGGCGCGATCTTCGTAGATGACGTAGAAGCCCTGTTCGAGCAGGTTCATGGTGAGGTCGGCGTCTTCGGCTACGGTATTGGTGTGGTAACCGCCGCCGGCCTTTACGGCTGAGGTGCGCCACGCGCCGATGGCCCCTGGAACGACCATCACAACATCGAAGAGGTCGAGCGCGCGACGCTCAAAGTTCTGGCTGGTGATGTATTCGAGCGCCTGCCAGCGGGTCCAGAGGTTGACGCGGTTGCCGACCTTGGCATTGCCGGCGACTGCGCCGATCTTTGGGTTGGCGAAGTGCGGGACGAGGTTGGTGATGGCATCGTGGGCGATGACTCCGTCGGCGTCGATGCCGATATAGATCTCCTCTTCCATCTGCTGGAGCGCGTAGTTGAGAGCGTCAGCCTTGCCGCCGTTCTCCTTCGTCAGCACGATAAGGCGGCCGGAGACGATATCCGCCGGGTAGGCCTCACGGGCGACCTCGCTGGTTCGGTCTTTGGAGCCGTCGTCGATCACGATGATGCGCATGTTCTTGTAGTTCGACATCATGACGGAGCGGATGGTGCGGACGATGACCTTCTCCTCGTTGTAGGCGGGGATAAGGACGGCGACCCGGGGAGCATAGTCGGGGGTCGCGTAGATCTTGCGCGTACGCAGGCGGTCGATGATGGCGAAGACGCCAATGATGATGAGGCGCCCGCTCATCAGCACGTCGCCGACGAAGAAGAGCCACACGACAAAGTGGGTGAAGAAGCCGTAGAAGAAGAAGGCGATGGAGTCGACGCGTGCCTGCCAGCGCTGGCGAGAGTTGAGCGGCGGCATGACCTGCTCGCGTGTCTTGCCGAGCAGCTCGGAGACAGGAACGATCTGGTAACCGCCGTCGCGCAGGGCTTTGATGAGGACAGGCAATGCGGCCAGAGTTGCGGAGCGGTCGCCCCCACCATCGTGCATCAGGATGACAGAGCCACGCGCCCACGGGCGGGCCTCCATGGCCTGGATCTGCGCGAAGACGCCGTCGGTGATCTCCTGCGGGGACTTGCGGGGATGTTCGTCCCAGTCGTTGGTGTCGATCTTGTTGCCAACGATCACGTAGCCCAGACCCTGGATGCGATCGACAGGAGCAGCCTGGTCGTTGGTGTCGGGCTCCTGGTCGATGGAGTAGGGTGGCCGGAAGTAGAGCGGCTGCACACCGAGTTTAGAGGCGAAGAGACGCTCCGTCAGGTTGAGCTGGATGTCGAGTTGGCGAGTGGAGATTTCGCTGATGTCGGGGTGGGTGAAGGTGTGGTTCCCGATCTCGTGACCTTCGCGGTAGACGCGCTGCATGACGCCGACGTTGTTGCCGGCGATCTCGCCGATCATGAAGAACGTGGCGTGGACGCTATACCTCTTGAGCACGTCGAGGATACGGGGGGTCCAGTCAGGGTCGGGACCGTCGTCGAAGGTGATGGCGACCTTCTTCGGGTGATAGCCGTACTGCTCAACCGTGTAGGAGAGCGGGTAGGAGTCCATCGACTCGTCGGTAATGGAGCGGTAGCGGGGTTGGACGGCGTTGTCGTCGTCCATGGTGACGGTGCGGTGGCCGGGCTGGGGCTTGCGGGTGACACGCAGGATGTCGCCTTCGCCCTCGGTATCGACGTCGTAGCCGGGTTCTACCTGGGCAAGGTCCTTGACGGGGTCGGCGTTCAGGGGTGCGTCCCAGACCTTCCAAAGCGAGTCATCCTCGGAGCCCAGGCGCCAGAGAGCGTAGGTCTGCAAGCCGAGAGCGCGGGCGGCACGCATCTGGTTAAGGACGGTAACGGCATCGAGGAACCAGACCTGGTGCCGGACGTGGGCGTCCACGTCGTCGTAGGCGAAATGGGCGTTCAGGGAGTCGCCGTCGAGCTCGACCTGCGACTCGGAGTCGGATGCAGCCTGCCATGCCTCCTGCGTGGAGAGATTCTGGGCGCTTAGAACCTTCTCGGGAACGGGAGGAGTCTTCTTCCCCTTTTTCTTCGGGTCGACCGGGCCGGGAAGGGTGGTGGTCCAGTCGTAGCCGTAGCTGCCCATGGCGCAGATGAGCTTCTCTTTGGGAACGATCTTCATCACGGCTCGGAGGTTGTCAATGAACCAGTCCTGCGAGGCTATGGGCCCGGGGCCGCTTTCGGTCTGGTGCTGGTCATAGTTCATCAGCAGGATGCCGTCGGAGTGGTCGGCGATGGCCTTGAGGTCGAAGTCGTCGTCGCCCACGGGGGTGTTGACGTAGAGGCGGAGCTTGCGAGGGTGGAAGTCGTTATAGAGCGCGGTGACCAAGGCGACGAAGCCGGGCTGGGCCTCCGTCGGAATCTCTTCAAAGTCCAGCGAGAGGCCGCGGTAGCGAGGGTTTGCGGCGAGGAAGGTATCGATCTGCCGGAGGAAGTTGGCGCGGGATTCGGAGTTGGAGAGAAAGTCTCCGACGGAGGCCTGGAAGCTGCCCTTGATGGGATCGAAGTTGTTGACCAGCGGGAAGACTTCGGTGTCGACCCGCTCGGCGGCGATGGTGCGGGCGACTTTAGTCTCCCGGTCAACGGAGTGGACGGTGTTGCCTTCTACGACGTCGAAGGAACGGTTGTCGAGAGTGTAGGAGGTAAGTCGGCCGTCCGGCTGGACGACGTGCAGCCACTCCGGGAAGAGCAGGTCGATCTGCTTAATATGTTGTTTGAGCGAGGAGTAGCTGGCCGGGTCCCAATCGACGTAATAGGCGGCGCGCAGACCTTCGCCAGAGTTCAAAGGAACGTCGGACGGGTTGAGGTCAGTCTTGCGGTGGGCCGACTTGAGCAGCTTCTGGCCCGGTTTAAGCGGGACGACCGGAGGCTTGTCGAGGGCACGGTAGTTACGCTTAGGCGCGTCGAGCAGCAACTCCGGCAGCGGCTTCATGCGCAGCAGGCCGATCAGAAACAGTATTCCTACGACCAGCCCGGTCAAGGCTAGTACGTCGAAGATTCTTCGCAGTCGCTTCCAGCGCTTACGCTGCGGATCGTAAAAGACTTGATTGTTCATTCAGAGTTGCGGGCTGCCTAACGCCAGTGGGTCTAAAGCCATCGTATGCAGACACCTCTCTCGCGTCAACGCCACTGCCTGCGTATGGGGGCAGACCGGTTGCGCCGGGCAGATTTCTTCGCAGTATGATGCAGTTACAGGAACCTACGGATGACCCTTATCGCAGCGTCGGAAGCCTCCGAAGCTCAATTCGATGGCGGCAGCGACCGCCGCGCCCCCGGCTGGCGGGCGGTCGTCGCGCTGTGCTGCGCTTTGATGTGCGGCTTGCTGCTGCGGATGTGGTTTATCACCCATTGGCCGCACGTAGCCGGAGACACACTGGTGTATGGGGACATCGCCAAAAACTGGCTGGAGCATGGCATTTACGGATTTACCCAGGCCACGGTCGACGACCCCACGCTGCTGCCAGAGCCGACGTTGATTCGATTGCCAGGCTTTCCAGCGTTTCTCGCGGCGTGCTTTGCCGTGTTCGGCTTGGAGCACTACACCGCTGTGCTGTACATACAGGCTGCGCTGGACTTGCTGACCTGCACAGTGGTTGCCATGCTGAGTGGTCGATTGTTTGGCCGCAGGGCCTTCTGGGTGACCTTGTGGTTGGGAGTGCTCTGCCCATTTACGGCGAACTATGCGGCCGCCCCGCTGGCTGAGACGCTGACGCTGCTGTGTATTGCGGTCGCCTACTACGCCCTGTACCGATGGTTGGCAGACCGGGAGACTAGCCCTTATAACCGCTGGCTGTACGTGCTTGCGGCCACGCTAGGCTACGCGATTTTGCTGCGGCCGGAGCAGGGGTTGCTGGCTGCGGCGGTGCTTCCGGCGATGCTTTGGAGTCGGGGTGCCAGAGGGTGGCTGAAGGGGAGCCTTACGCCGGCAGTGCTGTGCGCTGTGTTAGTCCTGCTTCCGCTGATCCCGTGGGCCATGCGAAACTGGCGGACCTTCCATGTGTTTCAGCCGCTTGCCCCACGCTATGCGACTGACCCGGGTGAGGCTGTGCCGCTGGGGTTCCAGCGCTGGTACCGGACGTGGGCGATCGACTTTGCCTCCACGGAGGACGTGTACTGGAACTACGATGGCGACCGCATTGAAATCAGCGATCTTCCGAGCCGTGCTTTCGACAGTGATGCCCAGTACAACGCCACCGACGCGTTACTGAATGACTACAACGAGACGGCAAGAGCCAATGCCGCGCTGGATGCGAGCTTCGACGTGCTGGCTGACCAACGGATCGCGGCCAACCCGGTGCGCTACTACCTGGCGCTGCCGGCGGCACGCGTATTGAACATGGCGCTGCGACCGCGCACCGAGATGCTGCCCATCCAACTGGAGTGGTGGAAGCTGCATGAGCATCCGGGCAAGACCGTCTTTGCCTCGGCGTACGCGCTGCTGAATCTGGCTTATTTTGTTCTGGCTGGCGTGGGGTTGTGGTGCTGGTACAGGATGCGCGACGGCTGGAACGGGCAGGGTGCACTGGCCTGGTCGATGGTGGTTTCGCTGGTGTTGCGGGGGCTGCTGCTGATGACGCTGGACAACTCCGAACCGCGCTACACGCTGGAGTTTTATCCGGTTTTTCTGGTAGCAATCGGAGCTTTGGTGGCTCGAAACAAGGCTGACAAGGCCATCTAGTGTTTCTCGCTAGCGGCGGTCAAAGCTAGTCTTCTTGTCGGTCTTGATGGCAAACGCGTCGGTGTCCGACTTCTTCAACTGGTTGGTGCGAATGTTGGTGAAGGTGACGGTCTGGTTATCTCCGGAGGGCTGAAAGAACTGCTGCTTCAGCGAGACGTCCTGCGCGGGGTCGATCCAGATAAGGATGTGGCTGAAGGTGTTGCGGGTGTTGGCGTCTTTGGCTACGAGGTCCAGCTTGGCGACGGGGGTAGATTTCTTGCCATCGTTGAGGCTCTCCATGCCCAGGAAGTTGATAGTCCACTTGGCGGCCAGGTCCTTGCCGCTGCCGCCGAAGCCGAGGGTAAGGAAGCTCTCGTACTGGGCCTGGTTGTTCTTGATGGATATCTCGGTGAGGTGGTCGGTGCCGGGGTCGAAGAGGCGGATGGCGCCGTCTTTGATCTCGATGGTGCGGGCCGGGGAGACGAACTTTGCGCCCATCTGGATGCCGGTGCCTACGCGCTGATAGTAGACGGCTCCGGTCTGCGAGGTGGTCTCCTTGATGACGCGCTCGTAAAGATCCTTCTTGAGATCGGCTTGGGCGGACTTGAAGTTGGCGCTGCCCTGGTCCATCTGGTGGAGGACGGAATCGAGATCGGCGGGTTTGGCCTGCGCGAGAAGCGCTGCGGGGAAGAGAACAGCCACGGCTGCCGCGACCAGGCCACCTGCAACTGTTCGCCGTACGAAATTCATGCTCAAGAAAAAGCTCCTTCCGGCAGTGCCGGAACTGTCGTGTCTAAGATTGGATGCGAGGGAGTGGGTTTCGGTAGCGGGCTGGTACATTTTCCGGTTGGCGTAATTTTCGGTTAGCCCAATTTTCGGTTAGCGTAGCACCCAGGCGTCGTAGGCGATCACCTTGCCCTGGGCGTCTTTCACCGGCTCGTAGTGCTCCAGGGTGACCTCGCCGGAGATGGGTTCGACGGCGCGCAGGATGGCGGCCTTCACCTCGGCGTCGGAGGTAGCGTTACCCATCTCGTCGGAGCGGATCTGGAACATAAAGCGGCTGCTGGTGCCGGATGTGCCGGCCTCTTTCACCAGTACTTCGCTGGCGTGGAGGGCGACGGTCTCGACCGGACGGTCCTTGAAGTCCAGCAGGTGCGGCGACAGGAACATGAAGATCAGGATGAGCGTGACCATGACGTCGTAGTGGATGCTGCCCCGTTCATACGTCCAGAAGACGTAGCTCTTCAGGACTTGGCCTACTGATTGATTCGCCATTTGCTAGCTCCTGCCCATGGGCTTCTGCTTGCCGATTACGGTATCGCAGTTCATATACGGTATGAGCACTTCGGGAACTTCGACGCTGCCATCGGCCTGCTGGTAGTTCTCGAGGATTGCGAGGTACGTGCGTCCCACGGCAAGACCACTGCCGTTCAGAGTGTGGAGGTACTCGCTCTTCTTCGCTCCTGCTGGACGGTAGCGAATGTTGGCGCGGCGGGCCTGGAAGGCCTCGAAGTTCGAGCAGGAGCTGATCTCGCGATAGAGGTTTTGCCCCGGGAGCCAGACCTCGAGGTCGTAGGTCTTCGACGAAGAGAAGCCCATGTCGCCGGTGCACAGCAACATGCGGCGGTACGGCAGTCCGAGAAGTTCAAGGACCCGCTCGGCGTGCTCGGTGAGCCGCTCGTGCTCGGCAGCGGAGTCCTCAGGCTTGCAGAACTTGACCAGCTCGACCTTCTGGAACTGGTGCTGACGGATCATGCCGCGAACGTCTTTGCCATAGCTGCCTGCCTCGCTGCGGTAGCAGGGGGTGTAGGCGCAGAGCGAGACGGGCAGAAGTGCGTCTTCCAGGGTCTCATCGCGGAAGAGATTGGTGACCGGGACCTCGGCGGTGGGGATCAGCCAGTGGTCGCCGTCCTGTAGTTCGCCGGCGACGTAGGGACCTTTGTCATCGCAGTGGAAGAGGTCTTCCGCAAACTTAGGCAGTTGACCGGTGCCGAAGAGCGACCGGGAATTGACCATGTTCGGCGGCATCACCTCGGTGTAGCCGTGCTGGCCGGTGTGCAGATCGAGCATGAAGTTGGCGAGGGCGCGCTCCAGCCGGGCACCTTGGCCGAAGTGGACGACGAAGCGCGAGCCAGAGATCTTGGCAGCCCGCTCGAAATCAAGGATACCGAGGGCTTCGCCGATCTCCCAGTGAGGCTTGGCAGGGAAGTCAAAGGTGGGCTTTTCACCCCAGTGCTTGACCACAACGTTATCGTGCTCGCTCTTGCCCGCGGGGACAGTGTCCTGCGGCAGATTCGGCAGGGTCTGCATCATTTCGCGGAGGCGTTCATCAGCCTTCGCGGCAGCGGACTCCAAAGCCTCAAGGTCGGACTTAAGCACCCGTGTCTGTTCAGTGGGGCCGGCTGCGTCTTCGCCGGCGCGGCGCAGCTTTGCGATCTCTTCGGTCAGTTTATTGCGTTGTGCCTTGAGAGTTTCGACCTGCGTAATGGTGTCACGTCGTTCGCGGTCAATGGCTGCAAAGTCCCCCAATGCCACGGCAGGGTCCATGCCCCGCGAACGCAATTTTTCCTCAACCAAGGGCAGGTTTGCCCGTACAAATGCCAGATCAATCATTACCAGCCATTCTACCGTTTCGGTGGTCGGAGAGGGGGCGCCAGGTGCCGCTAGGTGTGGCTGGGATACTTTCAGGAGCTAAAAATCCCCCGCCTTTGGTCGTGGCGGGGGGATGGCGAGGAAGTAAGTAAGAGCTACGGTGTTGGCTAGCGAGGCCCAGGCCCGCCCTGCATATAGTGACGAACTCCGGTGTCGTAGCCGCGTTTAAAGCCCATCTTGTAGTCGCGGCGCAGCGGGCCGGCGATGTTGGGATGGCGATACTCGTCGCGGTTGTTCACATTCCAGCGGCGGCGGTTTTCAAAGTCTTTCTGGGCACCGTAAAGACCATCCTGGAAGCCCTGACGAGCTGCATCGCGGTATTCGCGGGGAGGAGCATCCCATCCGCCCTGATAGCCGCCATCGCGACGACCATCACCATCGCGATCTTGATATGGACCATTGGGTGGAGGGCCTGGGGGACCATATTGGGCTAGTACTGCTCCTGTTCCAACTGCCATACTGATGGCTAATATGCAGCTTGCGATGCGTTTCGATGCGTTCATGTGTTGCCGTCCTTTCGGAAAAACCAAGTACAGCTCTGTTAGAGGGCGAATGGACGGAAAAGCGTTGCCCACGGGTGAATTGCATCGGCTTGCTGACGCTGGCCTACTGTTTGCAGTTATCCTAAGTGTCATGCGAAAGACGGTTGCCTTTCTTGCCCTTCTGATGGCGTTACCCACGCCTCCTGCTGCCTATGCCGATGCGTACCATGCGAAGCCCAAACTGGTGGTAGTCCTGGTGATCGACCAGTTCCGCGGGGACTACCTGGACCGCTATCGCGACGACTTCAAGACGCCCAGTGGCTTCAACCTCTTCCTGAAGCGTGGCGCGCACTTCACGGACTGCTACTACGACTACGCCAACACCATGACCGCGCCAGGCCACTCGACTATCGGGACGGGCGCGTATACGGACGGGCACGGCATCTCGCTGAATGAGTGGTGGGACCTGAAGCGCTCGACCAAGCACGTCATCTCGTCGGTGGAAGACGAACGCTACGCCGTAGTGGGCGATCCCGCCTCGACCGACGTCGGAGCTTCGCCGCGCAATGAGCTGGCATCGACGCTGGGCGATGAGGTCGTGGAAGCATCGCGCGGCCAGTCGAAGCTGTTCGGCATTTCGATGAAGGACCGGGCGGCGATCCTGACCTCCGGCCATGCCTCGAACGGGGCCTTCTGGCTGGACCATGCCTCAGGCAAGTTCGTCACCTCGACCTACTGGATGCAGCAGCTCCCGGCATGGGCGGAGTCGTTCAACAATAGCGACCGCATCGCAAAAGCATTGCAGGCGTCGAAGGGCCGCGCCGGACATTTCTACGAAGACGTAGGCGCAAACCCTGCCTCGGTCACCTATCTGCTGGACTTCGCGAAGTCGCTGGTTGAAGCCGAGAAGATGGGTAAGCACGACGTCACAGATGTGCTGACCATCAGCATCTCGTCCACCGATATTCTGGGTCATAAGGTAGGGCCGGACGCGCCGGAGCAGCGCGCAATGATCGGCGCGATCGACGTCAATCTGAACGACTTCTTTACCTGGCTGGATAAGCATGTCGATGGTGGCATGGCCAATGTGTGGGTGTCGTTGACGGGCGATCACGGCGTCGCCCCGACGGTAGCTGTAGCGGACAAGCTGGGGCTGCCTTCGGCGGCCTTCAATGCTCCGAAGCTCATAGCCGCGCTGGAGAGTGCATTGAACCAGCGCTTCTCGCCCAATACGCCGACAAAGTATGTGCTGGGTGGGGAGTTGCCATACCTGCAACTGGACCAGAGTGCGTTTGAGGGGGTCAAGCTCTTGGAAGCGGACGCGGAACAAGCCGTCGCCGACATGCTACCGGCGGCGTTGGAGGCAACCTTGCCCCCGGAACCAGCCGGTGTAAGCCAGACGCGGCTGCCGCAGCGGCCCTCGATCCGCCACGTCTATACGCGGGTGCAGATGGCAACAGGGCAACTGCCTGCGACGGAAGAAGGCCGGCTGATCCTGCACAGCTACTCGCCCAACGCGGGGTGGTACGTGATGATGACCAACGGGATGTATCAGCAGTCGTATGCGGTCGGCACGAACCACTTCACGCCTTACTCCTACGATCGTCATGTGCCGCTAGCGTTCTTCGGGTCGCCGTTCATTCCCGGCACCTATCACGACCACGTCGCGCCGGTAGACATCGCCGCAACCTTTGCCTCGCTGCTGCGGGTGAACCAGCCGTCGGCGTCGGTGGGCCATGTGCTGACCATGGCGATCCGCCCGGAGTCGGCAGGCTCGGCAGCCGCAGGCGGTAAGACTGCTGCAACCGCTAAGGCCGCCGTCAGGAAGCCGGTCGCTCCGTGAGCAGCGAACCAAACAAAGCTGTAGCGCGGAAACCGCTGCGTGGCCCGGACATGCGGGTCAACATCGCGGGCGTAGAGCTGGCCTCGCCAGTGATCGCCGCCAGCGGGACGTTTGGCTATGGCGTCGAGTTCGAAGAGATTCTGTCGCTCGACCGTATCGGCGCGTTTGTGACTAAGGGGCTTTCGCGCGAGCCGATGGCGGGCAACCCTTCGCCGCGCATCATTGAGACGCCCGCCGGCATGATGAACGCCATCGGCCTACAGAATATGGGGGCCCACGCCTTTATCGCGGAGAAGCTGCCCAAACTGCGGACCATGAGGGGCGCCGTGACGATTGCAAACGTTTTCGGCTACACCATTGAGGACTGCGTGGAGGTGATCCACATCCTCAACGATGCGCCCGGCATCGCAATGTATGAGCTCAATGCAAGTTGCCCAAATACCAGCCATGGCGGCATGGTCTTTGGCA
>JANYER010000328.1 GCA_025359825.1 Granulicella sp. | reverse complement strand
GTTAAAGAATCTTGAAGAGTTGGCCCGGTACGACGATCGCTTCAAGGAACCTGCCCAGCAATTGGCAGCCGCGAAGGCCGCAGTGGAAGATGTGGACGCTGAGGTGCGGGACTTTGCCAGCAATATCAACTCCGCGCCCGGACGGCTGGAGGAGATTGAAGACCGGCTGGCAGCGCTGGACCGGCTGAAGCGGAAGTATGGGAAGACATTGGCGGAGGTCATTGCCTTCGGGGCGGATGCTGCTCGTCGTCTGGCTGAGGTGGAAAATCGTGATGCGCTATTGGTGGAATTGAAGGCCAAGCAGGAGCATGAAGCGGCTGCTTATAAAGCAGCAGCGGGAGCTTTGAGCAAGGCGCGAACGGAGGCGGCTGGCAGGTTGGAGAAACTGGCGGAGGGGCAGATTAACGACCTCGCTATGAGCGTGCACTTCAAGGTACAGGTGAAGGCAGATCATTCATCGGCAAACTGGAGCGCACACGGCTGGGACCAGGTCGAGTGCCTGATTGCAACCAACGCCGGCGAGCCGCTGAAGCCTTTGCACGAGATCGCATCCGGTGGCGAGATGTCGCGCGTGATGTTGGCCTTGAAGGTGACCGTCGAGGAGGCTGCTGGAGGGACGGCGGTTCGAAAGAAGAAGATGGCGCTGCCCCGGACACTGGTCTTTGACGAGATCGATATCGGCATCGGCGGACGAGCGGCAGAGGCCGTTGGCCGGAAGTTGAAGACGCTGTCGCAGGGACAGCAAGTGCTTTGTATTACCCATCTGCCCCAGATCGCTGCCTTTGGCGACCAGCATTTCCTGATTGAGAAGACCGAGAAACGAGGCCGCACCCAGACCGACGTCCGCCGCATGGACGATGTGGAGCGGGTACAGGAGATCGCGCGGATGCTGAGCGGTGCGACCCTGACCGAGACCAGCCTGAAACACGCCCAACACCTGCTCCAGAGCAGCCGTTAGAAGCACATTGAAGAAGCACATCTTCCTTGGGCTGAATTGCATCTCACGAGCCAGATGCGATGTACCAAAGGAGATTCCCCATGACCACTGAAGCCAAGAAGTGTGCACACGAAACCTGCAACTGTATGGTCGCCGATGGCAAGAAATATTGCTCGACGATCTGCGAAGACTCTAAAGGAGTTACGACGCTCAAGTGTGACTGTCCACACACCGGTTGCTCTGGCCACGCTCTATAGGCGGCCTCGTCTGTCACTTTGTGAAATCAAGGCAAAAATACAGTCCGTGTACATTCTGGGACTGTGCAACAGGATGCACCGGAAGCGGTTCACTTTTGCCCATTACTAGGTGCGAACGGGGTATACTTAATCTTGTGATCACAACGACCCCTAACCCCACCAAAGTTAACCAGAGTGACAACGCCGTAACAACTAAACGGGTACTGCTTTTGAAGCCCCGAGGTTTTTGCGCGGGCGTCGTCCGTGCCATCGATATTGTCCAAATTGCGCTGGAAAAGTTCGGCGCTCCGATCTATGTCCGCAAAGAGATTGTGCACAATAGCTACGTTGTGACCGATCTTGCGAAGAAGGGTGCGATCTTCGTCAACGAGCTGGACGAGGTGCCCGAGGGTGCGCGCGTGATTTACTCCGCGCATGGCGTTTCACCTGCCGTCCGTCAACGGGCCAAGGAGCGAGGCCTGCTGGTGGTGGATGCTACCTGCCCGCTGGTGACCAAGGTCCACGTTGAAGCCATCAAGTTTGCGAAGCAGGGCTATTCGTTGGTGCTGGTCGGACATCGTGACCACGAAGAGGTTGAGGGCACTCAGGGTGAGGCACCGGATGTGACCCAGGTCGTATCGACGCTGGAAGAGGTCGCAGCTCTGGTAGTGCCGGACCCGAATAAGGTTGCGTACCTGACTCAGACGACGCTCTCGCTCGACGAGGCGCGCTACATGATCGAGGCGCTGAAGGACAAGTTCCCGAACATCGTAGGCCCTCATGCACAGGACATTTGTTATGCAACTGAGAATCGTCAGGTAGCCGTCAAGAATGTTGCTCACGGTGCGGACCTGGTGTTAGTTGTTGGATCGAAGAATAGCTCCAACTCTAATCGCCTCGTGGAAGTTTCAAAAAACCTTGATACGAGTTCGTATCTGATCGATACCGCAGATGCGATTCAGCCGGAGTGGCTGGATGGCGTCAACACGGTTGCAGTAACCGCTGGCGCTTCTGCGCCCGAGGTGCTGGTGAAGGATGTCGTCGAGTACTTGCAGTCCATGGGGTACGGCGACGTCGACGAGGTCGAGGTGATGCCGGAGAACGTCCGCTTTGGACTGCCGCCGGAGATCGTTCAGGCGATTGCATCCGCCCCACCCCTGCGGCCTGCTGCCGAACTGTAATGGAGTGAGTCAGAGAGTCAGGCGCAGATGAGCACGTTACCCATCAATTCGCAGACCAATCCGCCTACAACTGCCAAGACCTCCGTCAAGCCGGCTCAGCCGCGCTATGGCCGGATGGATGTGGCGTTGGACCTGGTCGTCAGCGGCATCACTCGAGCCAAGGACTGGCTGCTGCGTGAGCAGCACGCCGACGGCTACTGGTGCGGCGAGCTCGAAGCAGATGTCATGCTCGAGGCCGACTATATCTTCATGCATGTGTTGCTCGGTACGGGCGATGCAGGCAAGATGGGGCGCGCCGTCAACGAGATCCTGCGCCATCAGAATGAAGACGGCGGCTGGAGTCAATATCCCGGCGGCCCCTCGGATATCAACTACGGCGTGAAGAGCTATTTCGCGCTTAAGCTGATGGGCTGGTCGGGGGATAAGCCTGAGCTGGTGAAAGCGCGCGATTGGGTGCTCGCTAACGGCGGCGTGGTGCAGTGCAATACCTTCACCAAGATCTACCTGTGCGCGCTGGGCCAGTACGACTACGATGCGGTGCCCGCCATCCCCCCGGAGATCGTCCTGTTTCCGAACTGGTTCTACTTCAACATCTACGAGATCTCTTCCTGGTCGCGTGGCATTCTGGTCCCACTCTCGATCATTTATGCGAAGAAGCCGTTCAAAAAGATCGCCCCCGAGCAGGGAATTGAAGAGCTCTTTGTCGGCGGGCGTGCTAACTCGAATCTTCATCTGCGCTGGGACAAGAAGATCATTAGCTGGCGGAACTTCTTCCTCTTCTGGGACCGGATGGTGCATGGGTTTGAGCGCGTACATATTCGTCCGCTGCGTAAGGTCGCGTTGAAGGCCGCAGAAAAATGGATGCTGGCTCGCTTTGAGAAGTCGGATGGACTGGGCGCGATCTACCCCGCCATGCTGAACTCCATCGTGGCGATGCGTTGCCTGGGGTATTCAGACAGCGATCCGCAGTTTATCCGCGCGCTGGATGAGTTTGAGAAGCTGGGTATCGATTGCCCCGAAGGGACGCCGGAGTATCCGACGCCAACCTTCCGGATGCAACCCTGCTTCCCGCCGGTGTGGGACACTGCACAGGTACTTTCAGCACTGGGTGAAGCGGGTGTGGCTCGCAACGATCCGCGTCTGCTGCGTGCTGCGGATTGGCTGCTCTCCAAAGAAGTTCGTCATAAGGGCGACTGGGCAGAGAAGGTGAAAAACGTCGAGCCGGGTGGCTGGTACTTCGAGTTCAATAACGAGTTTTATCCGGACGTGGACGATACTGGCGAAGTGCTGCTTGCGCTGAATTGTGTAGACAATCCACGCGAGCGGTACCAGCATGAGGTCTGCCAGCGCGCGTTGAACTGGATCTGGGCGATGCAGTGCAAGAACGGTGGTTGGGCGGCGTTCGATAAGGACAACACCAAGACCATCTTCCAGTACATTCCCTTCGCTGACCACAACGCGATGCTCGACCCGCCGACCGTGGACATCACCGGTCGCATGTTGGAGATGCTGGCGCAGTACGGCTTCACCCGCGACGATAAGCGCGTCGAGAAGGCGGTACAGTTCGTCCTCAAAGAGCAGTGCGTGGACGGAAGCTGGTTTGGCCGCTGGGGCGTGAATTATCTTTATGGAACGTTCCTGGTGCTGCGTGGCCTCGAGGCTGTCGGCATGTGGAGCCATGAGCCTTGCATCTTGCAGGCGACCGAGTGGATTCGCATGGTACAGAACTCTGATGGCGGATGGGGCGAGACCTGCGGGACCTACGACAATGACCTGAACAAAGGCATCGGTCCGAGTACTCCGTCGCAGACCGCATGGGCATTGCTTGGGCTGCTGGCTGGTGGCGATGTCCGTTCAGATTCAGTCGCCAAGGGAGTTCGTTGGCTGATTGATCGTCAGCACGAAGATGGCAGTTGGGACGAGTTGGTCCCGGGCCGCAATGGAGAGAGTTACTACACGGGCACCGGCTTTCCGCGTGTGTTCTATCTCGGGTATCACTTGTATAAGCAATACTTCCCGCTGCTCGCGTTGACCACGTACAAACGAGCGCTGGAGAGGGAATCACCCGCTCATCTGTAGCATCGAACATTTAAAGTTTAGAGTCACGCCAGTCTGCAAGGATGGTTTAGTAAATTTAGTTTTAGGAGGAAACCCAGCATGGCTGTACCTGTCTCGCAAGCCTGGACCGTCGCAACCTACGTTTTGAAGCAGAAGTTTCTTGGCCGCAAGAAGTACCCTCTGGTACTGATGCTGGAGCCACTCTTTCGCTGCAACCTGGCCTGTGCTGGCTGCGGAAAAATCCAGTACCCGGCGCACATCCTGAAGGCGGAACTGTCGCCCGAGGAGTGCTTCAAGGCAGTAGAAGAGTGCGGCACCCCGATGGTCGCCATCCCTGGCGGTGAGCCGTTGCTGCACCCCCAGATGCCGGAGATCGTCGCCGGCCTCGTGGCTCGCAAGAAGTATGTCTATATGTGCACCAACGCCCTGCTGTTGAAAGAGAAGCTACACCTCTTCAAGCCGAGCAAGTATCTCTCATTCTCGGTCCATGTGGATGGTCAGCGTGAGCATCACGACTTCTCGGTCTGCCGTGAAGGTGGCTACGATATCGCCATGGAAGGCGTCCGCGTCGCAGTAGAGGCTGGTTTTCGCGTCACCACCAACACCACACTCTTCGACGGTGCTGACCCCAACAGCGTTCGTGCTCACTTCGATGAGCTGATGGTCGCCGGCGTGGAGAGCATGATGGTCTCGCCCGGATACACCTACGACAAGGCCCCCGACCAGAAGCATTTCCTCGGCCGCGCACGCTCGAAGAAGATGTTCCGCGCCATCCTCTCCAACCGCAAGAAGACCTGGCGTTTCAATGCTTCACCGATGTTTATGGAATTCCTGATGGGCAAAAAAGACCTGACCTGCACCCCCTGGGGCATGCCGACCTTCAGCATCTTTGGCTGGCAGAAGCCGTGCTACCTGCTGCAGGATGGCTACGCTGACTCCTTCAAGGAATTGATGGAGACGGTGGAGTGGCAGAACTACGGCACCGAGTCGGGCAATCCGCAGTGTGCGAACTGCATGGTGCACTCCGGCTATGAGGCCAGCGGCGTCAACTATACCTTTGGATCCATCAAGGGCATGCTGCAGACCGCCAAGGCGATGTTCTTCGGCAGCTATGAGGATGAAGGGGCGCAGCGCATTCTGAATGAGTGGAAGCCTGCCAACCACGGCCCATTGGTGCAGATTGCGGCGCCGACGCCCCACACAGCGAACAGCTTGCAGGAAGTCTCAGGAGACTAAGCATGGCAACCGAGATCCAGGAATCCGCAAAACTTGAACAACTGTCCCACCTGAACCCCGACGAGATCGAGGTCGCAGCCGGACGTGAGCGCGAACAACTGGAAGGCTGGGTGCCGGAGCTGGCGACCGAGGCTGAGGTCCGCGAGGCGCTGGAGAAGGCGTTCGACTACCGGGGTGACATCACTATCACCCGCAAGGATGGGTCGAAGCTGGAGGGCTACCTCTTCGACCGTCGCTCGGGTGCTTCGCTGGCTGAGTCGTTCATTCGCGTAATCCCTGCCAACGAGAAGACCAAGGTGAACGTGTCGTACGCTGACATTGCCGCGTTGGCCTTCAGCGGTCGCGATACCGCCGCCGGTAAGACCTTTGAAGCCTGGGTGGCAAAATACTGGGCGAAGAAGGCGGCCGGGGAGACGAACATCCAAATCGAACCTGAGAAACTCGACTAACACCAAGACGTTCCACCGCCCCTCGACTTATCGGCAACACTTCCGTACACTCCTGCGCGGGAAGAGAGCACGAATTTGCGTGTATTCATTACAGGAGCGACAGGCTTTGTCGGCAGCCATGTAGCCCGCTACTACGCAGGCGCTGGCGCGCAGATGCGTCTGCTGACCCGCTCGACCAGCCGGCTGGATGCACTCGCCGGGCTTGATGCCGAAACTGTAGTCGGCGATCTGCGAACGCCTGAGACCCTGCGCACTGCGCTGACCGGATGCGATGCGCTGGTCCACGTCGCGGCCGACTATCGCCTGTGGGTGCGCAATCCAAAAGAGATGTATGCGGCTAACGTGGATGGCACGCGAGAGCTGCTAAAGTTGGCCCGCGAGGTAGGCGTGCCGCGTGTGGTCTACACCTCCAGCGTCGCCACGATGGGCTTCAAAACAGACGGCACCATCGTGAACGAAGACACGCCCGTATCTCTTGTCGATATGATCGGCCACTACAAACGTTCGAAGTTTCTGGGGGAACAGGAAGCCATCCAGGCAGCGCAGGCAGGCCAGCACGTGATGATCCTGAACCCGACGACGCCCATTGGGCCGAACGACGCCAAGCCTACGCCGACCGGGCGCATCATTGTCGACTTCCTGAACAAGAACTTTCCCGCGTATGTAGACACCGGTCTCAACCTGGTGGACGTCACCGAGGTCGCCCGCATGCATCTGGTCGCGCTGGAGCGAGGGACACCCGGCGAACGCTACATCCTAGGCGGGGAGAATCTGACGTTGAAGCAGATCCTCGACCGTATGTCCGCCATCACCGGGTTAAAGTCTCCGACCATGAAGGTGCCACATGCGGTGGCGATGGCGTTCGCGTTCTTCGACGAAAACTTTACGGGTAAGCTGCGCGGCAAGGAGCCTCGCGCAACAGTTGAGGCGGTACGGATGGGCAAGAAGATGATGTTCGCCTCATCGGCCAAGGCGGAGCGGGATTTAGGATTCAAGGTGCTCCCCGTCTATCACGCGTTGCGCTCTGCGATTGAATGGTTCCTCGCGCATGGGTACGCGCCGCAGCCATGAGGATTGCGGTTATCGCGGCGTTGCCCGGGGAGTTGAAACCGCTGGTGCGAGGTTGGGAGAGAGTGGCATCGCCCACCAAGGGCGTCTCGCTTTGGCTGAGTGGCTCCGGCGACGATGAGTACATCGCTGTCTGCGGAGGTCTGGGTGCGGCAGCGGCACTGCGCAGCTTCGCCGCAGCGGAGCATATCGGCACGCTGGATATGGTGCTCTCAGTGGGTTGGGCCGGCGCTCTGGACGAGGGGAGAGACCCCGGACACTGCTACATCGCCTCCGAGGTGATCGACGCCCAGACTGGCGAACGCTTTGCTTTGACTGACGGCAGTCGCAAGCTTCGCCTGGTCACGACACCGCACGTTGCATACGAAGCGGAGAAGGTTCGCCTGCACCAGACCTATGGCGCGGTGCTGGTCGATATGGAGGCCGCTGCCATTGCGAGGCTCGCGCAGATTCGCAACATTCCTATCTGCTGCTTCAAGGCTGTCTCCGATGGCCGAGGTGCCAAGCTGCCGGACCTGAATCCATTTATCGACACGAACGGGCAGATGCGGATGCTGCCGTTTCTCGCGCACATTGCGCTGCGGCCGCAGTATTGGGGGTCGCTGATACAACTAGGGAGTACCAGCAGCAAAGCCGCTAAGGCGCTTGCCAAAACCATTCAAAGATTTCTCGAAACAAAGGATGTTGCAGGTGTCAATCGAACAGGAGCGATCCAGCCCCGTGAGTAAAGAATCAGGAGCAGTGCCAGCCACCATGCGTGCCGCCGTCTACCGGGGCATCAACGATGTTCGTATCGAGACTGTCCCGGTCCCGGAGGTTGGCCCCGGCGAGGTGCTGGTCAAAATCCATACCTGCGGCATCTGCGGGACCGATTTGAAGAAAATCCACTCCGGCTCGCATGATGCGCCCCGCGTATTCGGGCATGAGATGTCCGGCACGATTGCGAAGGTCGGGGAAGGCGTGACGGGCTTCAAGGTTGGTGACCGGGTGATGGCGTACCACCACATCCCTTGCGGCGAGTGCTACTACTGTCGCAAGCAGACTTTCGCCCAGTGCGAGGTCTACAAGAAGGTAGGCTGCACCGCTGGGTTTGCGCCGTCCGGCGGCGGCTTTGCAGAGTACATCCGCGTGATGGACTGGATCGTTGGCGCCTCCGGCAAGACCGCTGGGCTAGTGCATGTGCCGGATGACATTCCATTTGAACAGGCGGCCTTCCTCGAACCGGTCAACACCTGCTACAAAGCCATCCAACTGCTGAACCTGAAGTCCGACGAGACGGTGCTGGTGATCGGGCAGGGATCGATTGGGATCCTCTTAGCAGCTCTGGCAAAGAGGACTGGCGCGACTGTGCTGACCAGCGACCTGTACCCAGAGCGGCACGCTGTGGCCGCAACCTTCGGCCTGGACCATCCGCTGGACGCTCGCGGCGATGTCGTTGCAGCAGCGAAGGCCGTTACCGAAGGTCGTGGCGCGGATGTTGCGTTGGTCGCGGTCGGTGGCAATGCGCTGATCCAGGTCGCGATGGCAGCGATCCGGCCGGGTGGTCGCGTAATGCTCTTTGCCAGCACCCAGCACGGCGAGGCGCCGTTCGATCCGGCTGCAGTCTGCATGGATGAGAAGACGTTGATGGGTTCGTACAGCGCTTCGGTTGCGATCCAGGATGAGGTGACGAGGCTGGTCTATGACGGCTATCGGACTGGCTTCGATCTCACCCGTCTGATCTCGCACCGGTTCTCGCTGGAAGACGCAGTCGCAGCGATTGAGCTGGCTTCGAACCCGCAGCCTGACTCCTTGAAGATTGTGATCCAGCCAGGTACATAGTGGGAGCTACTCGCGACCGCGCTTCTTTACTTCCACGTTCAGACGCTTGATCTTCTGGTTCAAGGTGGAGAGCGGAATCTTGAAGTACTCTGCTGCCTCGGTCTGGTTCCAATGGCAACGCTCGAGGCGGTCGGAGATGATGCGCCGCTCAATCTCCTCCATCAGGTCAAAAAGGGAAGCATCCGGCTTCTGCTCCAGCATACTGGTGGAGTAGGTGTTGCCGGTGAGTTGCGCGGGCAGCAGGTCCGGCGTGATGGTGCGGGTGGTCGAGAGCACAACGCCGCGCTCCATGGAGTTCTCCAGCTCACGCACATTGCCGGGCCACTCGTAGTCCATCAGGACCCGCAGAGCTTCCGGCGAAAGGGAGCGAGTCTCGGTGCCATTCTCGTCCGCGTAAAACTTGAGGAAGTGAGCTGCCAGCAGCGGAATATCTTCGCGGCGGGAACGCAGTGGCGGCAGATCCAGGCAGATGACGTTCAGGCGGTAGAAGAGGTCTTCGCGGAACTTGCCCTCGCGTACGGCCTCCTGCAGGTTGACGTTGGTGGCCGCGACGATGCGCACGTCCACCTGGATCTCGCTGGTGCCACCCAGGTGCATGAAGCGGCGGTCCTGCAGCACGCGCAGGATCTTCGCCTGCATATCCATCCCCATGGTGCCGATCTCGTCGAGGAAGAGCGTGCCGCCATTGGCGACTTCAAACAGCCCCTTCTTCGCGCTGACGGCGGAGGTGAACGCGCCTTTGACGTGGCCGAAGAGCGTGGACTCCAGCAGCTCCGACGGAACGGCTCCTGTATTGACCGGCACAAACGGGCGGTCCCGGCGCGGGGAGTTGGCGTGGATAGCCTTGGCAATCAGCTCTTTACCTGTGCCGCTTTCCCCTTGTAGCAGGACAGTAGAGCGGCTTGGCGCGATCTGCGCGACGACATCGAAGAGGCGCAGCATGGGCTCGCTCTTCCCGACGATGTTCTCAAAATTGTAGCGCTGCTTAAGCGTGCGCTTAAGCTGGACGATCTCTTCTTCCGCGCGATGCCTGGCGATGGCGGTGCGAATGTCAGCCAGCAGCTTCTCGTTGTCCCACGGCTTCTGGACGAAGTTCTCCGCCCCGGCCCTGATCGCGTCGACCACATTGCCCATGGTGCCGTAAGCGGTAATCATGATGACCGGAAGATTCGGCTGCAGCGCGGTGATGCGGGGCAGCAGGTCGATGCCGCTCTCTCCCGGCAGCGCGAGATCCAGCAGTAACAGGTCGTACTCATTGGTAGAGAGTTGTTCGACCCCGGTCGTCCCATCCACGGCCATGGTGACGGTAAAGCCTTCCAGCGTCAGCAGGGTTTCCAGCGACTCGCGGATCGCGGCCTCGTCATCGATGATCAGGATACGGGGGCTGCTGCCGGCGCGGGGGGCGCGTTCCATCAGTTCCGGCGCAACCGTCATCTCAACTGTTTCAGACATGAATCGTGCTTCTCCCAACTTCTTCTGCTTCCACCCGGTCGCTGGATACAGCGGACCGTGTCTCCTGTGGAGTTATCTGTTTGACGCCCGAGGACGGGAATTCGAGTTGGAAGGTTGTTCCGAGGCCGGGCTCGCTTTCTACGTGGATCTTGCCGGCGTGCTCCTGCATAATGCCGTAGCTCACGGCGAGACCCAGGCCGGTGCCTTTGTGTTCACCCTCTTGCGGCTTGGTCTTGGTGGTGAAAAACGGATCGTAGATGCGATGCAAAT
>JANYER010000277.1 GCA_025359825.1 Granulicella sp. | reverse complement strand
CTTTGCCACTATTGATTGCGCTGACACATCCGGGCGCATCATCGTATCGGCCGCAAGTCCGGATAAGACGATGGGCATCCTCATTTTTCCGGCTAATGCCAGCATGGCCTCTAACAGCCATGCGTTTCTGCAGCAGAAGCTGGGCATCATGCGCAACTTCAAAGGCGCTTTCAACTGCATGCAGGAGCAGCCCAAGCCCCTCAGCGTCTCTATGCCTGAGGGCGCCGCTATGATCGCCCCCGAAGCGCACGTGGTGGGCCAGGTAGAGCAAGTACCGGGACTAAGCGACGAGATCGCGCAGGTTGTCGCCGGCGCAAATGAACGCGATCATGGGCAGATGACAGCGGAGGCAGGGCGACTACGACTCAGTGGAACTTTTCAGGGCCGGCAGTCAGAGATGTGGCTGGTAGCCCTCGGCACCCATCGCACAGAAACCGTTCCGGGCGGTTCCGTCACCTTTAACGATTTGCCTTTGAGCGCGATCATCTATGCGCCGTCCGGGCAACTTGACCAGAACGAAAAGCTGCTGATGACGTTGCTTTCGTCCGTGCAAATCGACCCCGAATGGACGCGCAACGCACAGTATTTCGTCGCAGCCCTGTACGAGAAAATCAACGGAGCGTACGCGCAGGTAAATAAAATCCACCAGCAGATGGCGCAGGATAACGCCCACGCCCTATCCCAGCAGGCGGCCATTCGCAGCAACTCTGCAAACTATCGCAGCAATGTGCTTTCCGCCGTAGCCCGCAACCGCTCTGCCGCGCTCGACCACAGCTCACAGCAGTTTGCCTTGTATATGGGCGATCAAGCTATCTACAAAGATCCTTCGACCGGTCAGCGCGTGCAGATGTCGAGCGGGTATGACCACGTCTGGGCGTCCTCCACAGGCAACACAAGTGACTTCATCCTGACGGACTCCGCTTCCTACGATCCGAACGGTCGGGTCGGCAGCTCAGGCTGGAGCCAGATGCAAATGGAACACTAAACGGTGTTAACAACCGAGGATCGGAACCGTTCCGCCAAGTCTATTGTTGGACATTTCCCTGTAGCTCGAGAAGCAGCGTATGCGCTTTCGCAGCGTTGCGTTGCGTTCCCGGCGATTTGGAGTTTTCGGCTAGAAATGCTCTGTCGGCAAGCGTTGCATGCACCAGCGCTTCACGGTTCCGGTGTTGGCCAGCAAGAGCCTGTGCCCAGGCGTCCTGACACACTCCCATCTGCGCGCTAAGCGGGTTAATACGGCCCACTTCGACACGCACCAGATTTGCCGCTGTGCTCTCGGCTTTTGCGAACTGCCCAGCAGCCAAGTATGCCCTCGCCAGAAAGAGCAACGGTGTGGCGAGATCATCGCTGTCCGGCCCGACAAGCTTTGACCATATCGGCAACGAAGCCTCCAGCATGGGAATGGCTGCTTTTGCCTGCCCTGCGCGAATCATCGCCGCGGCTACATAGCCCTGCACCTCCAGTGCTTTGCGGCTTTCCGGGCCGTTACATTGCTTTGCACCCTCGTAGGCACGGTTTATTAGCGCCAGACTGCCGGCGGCGTCTCCACTTTGGTTGTGAATCAAAGCGAGTTGCTGGTCTAGCTGAGCCTTGTCGCAAACTGCATACGGTTCCCGACCGTAGATCACGCTGGCGCTTTCGAGGAGGGCCGTTTTCTCTGCCAAGCGACCGCGGGTTCCGAGGGCGTCAGCCAATAGCAATTCTGCGAACGCTCGCTCGTTTTCCGGCACATCCCGGCCACGACTTTCACGCACAGCGGCCTCCAGCAGATGGACATTCTCGTCCGTTCGGAAGCCCTCATCTTCCTGATTACTTGCATAGAATGCCTCGATGTATACGCGGACGGACGGGGTGACACCCGCCTTGTCTTTTAACGTAAGCGCATGAGCAGAGAGCGGCTTCCCACTTGTCGGGTCACCTGTTTGGTAAGCGATTCGACCTGCATAAGCCTCGGCCTCGGCCTCGGACGCAAAATCGCCAGCCGCCTTTGCGTCAACGATCACTTGAGAGAGCACGGCCAGCGCCGGCTGATTGTCAGAGTTCTGGTACATCGATTCCGCAAGGCTCAGCTGGCCGGCGCGACGGTCAGCTGGGTCTTTGATGATTTCGGGCAGAACCTTCACCCCAAGGTTGAGGAAGTCGGGTACGGTGGCGGCGGGTTTGCCCATGTAGCTTGTATTCGCAAGCTTGAAGAGCTGAGACATGAATGTCTGCATCTGCAGCGCGCGTTGACCCGCGCGGAGGGCTTGCTCTTGTCGCCAGGCGCCGTATCCGGCAGTGGCGACCAATGCAGCACCAGCTAACGCGGTGGCCAGCACGGTGCTTCGGTTGCGCCGGATAAACTTTCCCAGGCGATAGGTCGTGGTCTGGGGACGAGCGAAGACCGGCCTGCCCGCGAGATACCGCCTCACATCCAAAATCAACGAGTCCACGTTTACGTAGCGATCCTGAGCACGGGGACGCAGACATTTTGCAACGATCGTTTCAAGGTCGCCACTGACGAAGCCGCGTAAACGCGTCGCGCTGAGACCCCGGCGCATAGCGGCTTGCTCCGTGATTGCTTCCGTGAGAGGTTCAGGGGCTTGTTCGCGGATGGCCCGCTCGATCATGATTGAAATCGAGCGATCCAAGTTCGGCCGGCGCCCTACCAGCAATTCGTGGAGGATGGCCCCTAACGCATAGATGTCGC
>JANYER010000276.1 GCA_025359825.1 Granulicella sp. | reverse complement strand
GGTCTGCGCGAGTCCGACCGCCTCCCTGAGCCCATCTTCACCCCTGCTGCCAAAATCAATACCGGTGGTCACGACGAGAACATCTCCTTCGACACCATGGTCGAGCACATCGGCGCCCAACCCGCCGAAGAGCTTCGCGCCCTTACCCTCGAGATCTACCGCCGCGCCACCGACCACGCCGCCACCAAAGGCCTCATCCTCGCCGATACCAAGTTCGAGTTCGGCATCATCGACGGAAAGATCGCACTCGCCGACGAAGTCCTCACCCCAGACTCCTCGCGCTACTGGCCCGCGGATACCTATTCCCCCGGCGGCGCACAACCTTCTTTTGACAAACAATTCGTCCGTGACTACCTCGAATCCATCCACTGGAACAAGCAGGCCCCAGCACCCGCTCTACCACTGGACGTTGCCACCCGCACCCGAGAAAAATATCTGGAAGCCTTCCGCCTCATCACCGGCCGGGACAACCTGATCGACTAATTCCAAGGCTCCTATGAACGTCTCCACCCTCAACCTGTTCGACTGGCTGCTCATCGCCATCCTCGCCTACTCCACCATCACCGCCTTCCTGCGCGGCATTGTGCTGGAGATCTTCTCACTTCTGGGCCTTATCGCCGGAATCCTCATCGCCAGTTGGAGTTACCAGCGCCTCAGCACGCCACTAGGGACTCTGCTCAATCACGTCTTCACCCTACCCCCATCCACCTGGAATATCATCAGCTTCCTGCTCATCGTTCTGGGAGTGATGCTGCTCGCCGGCCTCGCGGCACGCCTCATCCGTCGTACAGCCCACACAATAGGCCTGGGCTTCTTCGATCGTCTCCTCGGCGCTCTCTTCGGGCTTTTCCGCGGCTGCCTGATCGGCGTCTCGATCCTCATGGCCGCAGCTGCGTTTTTGCCACAATCGGAGTGGATTGCAAAATCTCGCTTAACTCCCTATTTCCTTGCCGGGGTTCATGCGGTATCCTTCGTTGTACCGCAACACCTCCAGCAGCAACTTCTAAACGGAATCGCACAGCTCAAGCACAATGCACCCGATTGGATCAAACTGCATCGTTGAGGTCACAATGAATGGAGTAGCTCGCACCAGTGGGCTACGGAATGAGGCAAACTTGAAGCGCGAACTGGATGGTCTCATTACGCAGATGCACAGCTCAGGCATTCCCTACTCCGATGCTGTGCGCCAATTCAAGAAGCGCTACATCCTCGAAGTCCTCGCCCAGCACAAGGGCAACCAGTGCAAAGCAGCCGATGAGCTCGGCATGCACCGCAACACACTGAGCCGCACCCTGGCCGAATTGGAGATGGACACTGCACAGATCAGAAACCAGATCCGTGACTACATTCGCGACGGTGCCATCCGCAACGGTATGCGCCGTCCTCCCAGCAGCGAGCGTCCTCGCGCCCAGGGAGTCGCCGTCAACGGAAATGGCACGCAACCCCTTGGCCCTCGCATCACCAACGCCCGTTAGCACCCGGCTTCGTCTAACCGGCAGTATCATGATGCCCGCGCCTCCATCCCGACCAGGCAGCAAAAGTCCACGGAAGCTCTCGCGCCTCGTCGCACTCCTGCCACTGCTCTGCTTTATCACTGCGCCAGCGCAAACTCTGGGTACTGCAACCGCACCGGTTATCGTCTCCGCCGTACCGCCTGCTCCCATCACCCAACGTCAGACCGAAGCTGCCAACAAGGCTTACTTTGAGGGCGTTCGGCTCCTCGAAAAGAACGACCTTCCCGCCGCCGACATCCAGTTCCACAGGGCCTTCACTCTCAACCCCGGTAACCCCGAGTACACCCGCGCCCTCGAACTCACCCTCCAGTATCGAGTCACCTCGCTTGTCCAACAGGCCGGGAAGGCACGCCTGCTCGGACATCCACAGGAGGCCGATAGCTTCCTCAGCCAGGCCCGCGTACTTGACCCTAAAAATGTCATTGTCACGCAACACCTCGACCAGGGTCCTATCCCATCCGGCTTCACCCCCACGCTCGACGCCACCTCTACCCCTGCCCTTGCCGGCCCCATCACCCTGCTCCCCAATGCCACCCACCAGAATTTTAATCTTCACGCCGACATTAAACAGGTGCTCTCCGATGTCGTCTCGAGATACGGCATCCGTCCCGTCTTTGACTCCTCCGTCACCGCGCAGGACGTCCGCTTCAATCTCGAAGACACCCCCTACACCCAGGCGGTGCCGATCCTGCTGCAGATGGGCCGCCTCTTCACCGTCCCGCTTGACTCCAGCAGCATCATCGTCGCCAAAGACACGCTCGAGAATCGCGCCCGCCTCGAGCGTCAACTAGAAGAGACTATTTTCATCCCCGCCCTCACCACCGAGCAGATGGGCGAGCTCAGCAATGTCGTCCGCAACATCTTCGACCTCAAACAGGTCAGCGCGCAGAACAGCACCGGCACCCTCGTCGTGCGCGCTCCGGAGTCCGTACTCTCCGCCATGAATCTCACCCTCGCCGACCTCATCGACGGTGGCTCCCAGGTCATGCTGGACCTCAAACTCTACGCCATCGATAAGGCCCGCTCCCGCAATATCGGTGCCCAACTGCCCCAGCAGATCGGCGTCTACAACGTCCAGGCCGAGGCCCATAATCTCGTCAACGCCAACCAGAGTCTGGTTAATCAAGCCATCTCCAGCGGCCTCGTACCTCCGGGCTCAAGCGACGTGACCCTGGCACTCGCCCTTATCGCCTCGGGCCTGGTTAAGAGCGCACTCCTCTCCAATACCGTGGGCTTCTTCGGCGGCGGCATCACCGCCACTGGCATTACCACCAACGCTACCCCCACCTTTACCCTCTCGCTCAACTCCAGCGACACCCGCGCCCTCGAAGATATTCAACTCCGCATCGGCGACCGCCAGTCGGCCACCTTTCGCGTCGGCACCCGCTACCCGATCACGACATCTACCTACTCCTTTGGCACGTCGTCCGCGACCTCAGCTGCATTGGCGGGCGTCACCATCAACGGAGTCAGCGCCGCCAGCCTGCTTGCAAAGCTGCAGGGCGGGGGGCCAGGTAGCGTAGTCCCTCAGGTTCAGTTTGAAGACCTCGGCATTACCCTCAAGGCCACGCCCACCGTCCAGAAATCCAACAATGTAACTATTCATCTCGACCTGAAGATCGAAGCTCTTACCGGCGGGATCATCAACAATATCCCCATCCTCGCCAGCCGCCAGTTCACCTCAGATGTCACTATTGCCGACGGCCAGACTGCACTCCTGGTCAGTGGCCTTAGCAAAACAGAGGCCGGGGCCATATCAGGAATTCCAGGCTTTGGTGAACTGCCAGGCCTCCAGACCGTCGCAGCCGATAAGACAACCGAGCTGGATTCAAGCGATCTTGTCCTGCTGATGACACCCCACATCGTCCGTCGCCGGTCCAGCATCATCTCCGGACCCCGCATCGCACTCAGTCTGCCGCATACCTCCGAATAGCGTAGCCACTACGCCGCCAGCGAAGGATGCTCTACCGGCAACCATACTGAGAATACGGTGCCACTCCTCCTGCCACTCTCATCGGTTCGTCGCGACCGTGCCCGGATCGTTCCGCCGTGCTTCTCCACAATGCCTCGGCTTACCCAAAGCCCGACACCCGTTCCAGTCTTCTCCTTCGTTGTCTGGAAGAGTTCAAACAGCCGCCCCGCCATCTCTTGCGGAATTCCCTCGCCGTTGTCTGCCACCGTCAGCCGTACCCCCTCTCGACTACCCACCGCCTCGCAGACCGGCGCCACCCGTATCCATAGCGTACCCGGACCGCTCATAGCATCCAGGGCATTCCGGATCAGGTTGTTCAGCACCTGACGTATCTCGCCCTCCAGGCATATGACACGCGGCGCATCCCTCACCCGCCACTCCACGACGACCTTCCGCAACAACATCCTGCTGGCATGAAGGGTCATAAGACTGCGCACCAGTGAACCCAGGTCCGCAGCAGCAGGGCGGCTCACATGACGATGAAAACGAAGCGTCTGTAGCGTAATCTCCGTCACCCGCGACAACTCCTGCTGGGCAGTAGCGACGTAACCCTGCACTTCATCCATCGAATCGGAAAGCTTCATCAGGTACAGCAGATTGGTCAGCGACTCCAGAGGATTATTGATCTCATGCGCAATGGTGGAGGCCTCCTGCCCTACGGCTGCTAGCTTCTCCAATCGCCGCAATGCAACCTCTTGCCGCTCCTGCTCCGGTGTCAAAGTTCTTGGTGTCTTCATTCTTTGGGCCCGGCTCCTTCATATCGTTTCAAGGAGACTGCTTCCTTCTACTTCTAATTCTGATGCAGGTTTTCCGATTCGATGGATGAAGTGCAGGGTTACGTCGCTACTGCCCAGCAGGAGTTGTCGCGGGTGACGGAG
>JANYER010000416.1 GCA_025359825.1 Granulicella sp. | reverse complement strand
GGTGTTTTCAAGATCTTTCCCGCAAAACTGCAGGCTATTCACGCGATCGGCGGGCTGATCGCCAGCCTTCAGATCGCAACCCTGTGGACTGTCCGGCGGATCGTACTGCGCGTGGCAAACGATCTTTGGCCATTCGCCTTTGCCTTGTTGATTCCCTTCCTTTTCTGCTCACAGTTGGGGACGGAAGGGGCGCTGAACGGTTTGACGCTGGCAGCCATGATTTTGTGCGGTTACAAGCTAAATCTGCAACCGTCGCCCAGGGCGGCACTGCTCTTTAATCTGGCGGCAGCGGTAGCGGTTTTAACCCGTTTGGACAACATTTTTATCGTTAGTTTTGTCTGGCTGGCGATCTGGGTCGAGCTTGGGTCCGCTGGACGACGGCTACAAGCAATCATGATCCCTCTCTACGCCGTTCTTTGGGGATCGTACCTGGCCTCGAACTGGGTTTACTTCCATACCCTGCAACCAATCAGCGGCATGCTGAAAAGTAACGCCCTGACAGACCACGCGCTGGGTGCCAATCTACCTCACACTGCACTGGTCGCTCTTGGAGTGGTGGTTGTCGGCATCGCGATCATGGCTGTGAAACGCCGCGATCTTTTCTTTCGAACCATCGAGGTGCCGTTTGCCCTGGGTGTTCTATGCCATGCAGCCTATATCGTCTTCAAGATGTCGAATGAGACGCGTTGGACCTGGTACTACACTAGTTGGATCCTGTTAGCGTCCATCCTGCTGGCTCGCATCGGCTCGCTTATCTTCGAAAAGATTCGCGTGCTAGCTGTTCCCGCAGCTGCCCTGTGCCTCCTGCTGTTGGTGGGAGTTTTGTACAAACAGGGTTACAAAAAATTCTACCTAGGAACAAGCCCCGTACCCCCGTCAGCTTTCAATGAGTTGATCTACAAACAGGCCGGGATACGGAGGGTATTCGCCTTCGATCAGCCGGGGATGCTGGCCTATTTCTCCGATGTTGAGATTGTGCCGCTCGACGGGCTTATGGGAAATCTTGAGTTCCAGCATGACCTGGCGACCAAAGGCCTGAAAGCAGTGATGGAGCAGGAGCATATCGAAGGCTTTATCGGGCTGCCGATGCCGGTCAGCGACTTCAATAAAAAGCAGAGCTGCGACGCCATCTTCCTCTCGACGGAGCAGTTCCATTGTGTTCCGAATGGGAGTGGTGGTTTGAAGACCGATGCAGTCGATATTTACGCCCGTATCCCCAGCAAACTCGCGGGCACCCTTGCTTTACGGGATTCGGCTCTCGTGTGGAACCGCGCGGACCTGGTCTCGGTGTGGAAGGTCAGCCCCTCCGACGTTCTACGTTAGAGCGTTCCGGCAGACTTGCAGAAGTGCTCTGCAGATCCAGCGGGGTTCGTTACAGCAGGTGAAGCGACTCGAGCATGAAGCGGGAGGTGCGCTTGCAGAAGAGCAGTGTCACGGAGGGTCTGGGAGGCAGCCCTTTGGTCTTACGAATCCTGGTGAAGAGGAGCCCTGCCCCGCCGGTGATGAGGTAGAGAACCGTGGCAGGTTCGGCGGCAATGGATAGAGCAAATGTTTCAGCGGACATGGGCATACCACCTCTTTCGGCTGATATGAGGGTATGCAGGATCGGTGTACGAGGATGTAACACCAAGGTGGTAGAGGGTGGCGCGCGGTTTGGACGACGAGGTGCAGCAGGTGCAGATGGGTTTAGTGCTGGAGCTGGGTCTCGCTGGGCTGCTGGCCGATGCGGGTCTGGAGCGGCTTGGGGATGGGTTTGCGGCGACGGCCGCTAGGCGCGGTCGGGGTGGTGGACGGCTCTAACCGATATAGAATCAGTAGGTTGCGCTCTGGATCGTCCATGGCGGGAAAGGCTGCGACCCGCTGCAAAGTGTAGAAGGGCGCCAAGGCGTCCATCTTGTCGTCGTCGACCTGGTTCCAGGTAGCGAACCAGCCGGGCTTGTAGGTCTTGACCCGGACGGCGAGGTCCATCGTGCCGAAGTCGTCGCAGATGGAGGGCAGGCCGGTGATGAGGGAGATATTTGACCCGGAGATGGAGAGCAGCAGCTGGTTGTGGTCGGGATTGAGGATGTGGTCGGCGGTGATGACCTGATGGACCTGCTCGGCGGCATCGACGAAGGTGTACTCCGGTGCAAGGACGAAGTGCAGGGTGGTGCGGATGCCGGTGGCGACCGTCGCCAGCAGGGCAAGAATCAGAGCGGCGGCCGCGATGGGGTGGGTCTGGGCATAGTTAGGGGTCTGCGTGCCGGTGCGGTGGACATGCGTGTCGGGTGCCTGCCACAGGCTCTCAAAGACGATCGGCACTAGCATGGTGAGGGGTATGGCGATCACCAGGTAGTACCGGGGCTGCAGATTGTTGTGGTACGCGAGAAAAGCAGCGTAGCCTGACGCCCAGATCATCAGCGCGGGCACCAACGGGTTGCGCAGGATGCGGCGACGGTTCAGGACTGCCAGCAGGATGGCCAGCAGCGAGAACGGGAAGAGCAGCCTCCCCATCCAGATGCCATTGGAGAGGGTCTTCGAGAAGATGGAGACGGCAGTAGCAGCGGTGATGCCGGTGTAGGCGTTGGCACTGAAGAGGTAACGATAGTCGAGCAGGTAGTGGGGACGGACCAGGCCGAGGTAGTACGTCAGCCAGGTGGCGGCGCCGACCATACCGGGGATGAGACAGAGGCGCAGGAAGGGTCGAATACGGTATCCGACACGGGCCCACAGCAGCCAACCAAGCGACGGCATCAGAAACGCGGCGGTGGTTTTGGTGAGGACCATCAACGGGACGAGCAGACCGAGAATGATCAGCAACAAATATTGGATTTTCGGAACGCGGTGGGGCGTGAGGCCGGGCTGATTGCTTCCCTGCCCTGGTGGCTGGAGGTAGCTGATGGTGAGCAGCGCCAGCAGCGTCAGCAGGACGAGCAACGGCTCCAGAATCGCCAAGCGAGTAAAGACGTAGCAGAACGGGCTCACTGCGAGCAGCAGAACTGCGATGGCTGGAGCGAAGGAGGTGGTTCTGGCTCGAAGTTCCGCAGCGGCGGACTGGGTGGCGAGCGACTCGCAGCGGCGGGTCAACAGATAGGCGGCAATCAAAATCAAGCCGAAGACACCGACGGTAAGGGCTCGTGCGGCGACCAGGCTGACGCCGGTGAAGTAGAAGACCACAGCCTCCAGCAAGGGCCAAACGGGCAGGGCAGCGGCGGGGTTGAAGTCTCCGGCGACGTACCAGTAGCCGCGTTGGAAGTGGCGGATGGCAGCGTCGCCATACCAGCCCTCGTCGGTGTACTTGGACCAGTCCATCCAGGCAGAGTGGTTGGGGAAGTCGGCCTTGAGATGCACGGCGTGCAGGGCGAAGAAGCAGGCTGCCACCGCCAGCAGGAGGAGATGGATCGCGCTACGAAGCGCAGTGTGGCGAGGCACGACATGGGGACGCGACGATGGGAGATCGGAGGTCATAGCTCTCAAAAAGAGGCAACGCAGAATGTACGGGGTCCGTTTTCAGGGTACGACAAAAGTACGAAGGCCACACGCGACATGTACTTCTGGATGAGACAGCAGTATGCAACGATGCCTGATTTGAGATGCAAGCGGATGTGCATATTCGCCACATGCCCATGCTACTCTTTCGACTGATACACGCGGCTGATACATGCGGCTGACACGCGCTAGGAGCAACCATGCAGTCTCCCAAGAGAATCACCAGCATCCTGCTGTCCATCATCATTTTTGCGACCTGCTACCTGGGATATTGGGGCTACAGCACGGCACAACGGACGAACCCGGCCAGTTGGCTGGACGTCGTGGCGGGTACGGCCCAGGCGCCGATTCAGTACCGGATCGGCGTCATCTTTCCTGCCTACGTGATTACTCGGCATAGCCCGCTGGCGTTCCGGCATCTCTTCGCGGCCATTGATGTTGCATCGGCATTTCTGGCGGTGTTTGCGTTGTATTTTTTGCTGCGCCGCTCGGTGGTGTATCAGCGGGCCAGCGTGGCAGCACGATGGTTTGGCGCGGCAGCGTTTGTGCTGCTGGTGCAGTTCTATTTTGGCTGGCTGTTGTGGTATCAACGGCCGGAGACGCTGGCCAGCAGCGCATTGGTGGCATTGTCGCTTCTGCTGCTGACGGTGCGTGTCCCGTTGGCGGGCGCGGCTGGCAGTGCCGCAACGATTGCGGGACTTTTGCTGCTGGCACTGGCACAAGGATTTGTGCGAGCTGACGTTGCGTTTTCCTTGCACGTCGGCGTCTTCCTCACCTGCTTTTTCAGTTCGCGAATTGGAAATGGGTTCGCGTTATCGCGCTGGGTGCAGGCGGGGACGAGCCTGGTAGCGGCATTGCTGTGCGGCGGCTTACAGTTCTACCTGATGCACATCGTGTATCCGACGGCGAAGTACATTGACGGCCCGATGTTCCAGTTGGTGCTTAACATCATGTCGCCTTCCGGATGGATTGCGTTCCTGCTGTTCCTGGCTCCGCTGCTTTGGACCCTCAAAAAGCTCTATGGGCATTTCGATACCGTCGATGGGCCGGTAGCAGGATTCATGGCAGGGTCAGCGGTCTTCTTTTGCTTGTGGGTGGTCGCAGGAAGGGTCCAGGAGGTGCGTATCTTCCTACCATTCGCGCTGGCGCTTGCACCGCTTACGGTTGAAGTTGCGATGGAGCAGTTTGAGCCGAATGGCTCTGCCCCCGAAGCTTCGATCTAGGCGCTCGAAGCCTCGCGCGAAACGCTCGCACTCTTGAACTTCGCTATGGCCTAAATGCCTTACTCGTAGGAGAGTGCGTCGATGGGGTCCTTGGCGGCGGCCTTCATCGCCGGGTACAGAGCACCGAGCATCGCGCCCAGGAAGGCGATGATGATGGACCTCCAGACATAGGGGACGTTGATGACGAAATCCAGCGTGGGGAAGCGGTTGTTCAGGACGCCACTGAGCGAGTAGCTGGCGACGATGCCCACCACGATGCCCACCACGGCCAGCACCCCGGTCTCGCGCAGAACGACTCCAACGATATAGACGCGGCTGGCGCCAAGCGACTTGAGCACGCCGATCTCGCGGGTACGCTCCATCACGGCGGTGTACATGGACTGGAAGATCACCAGGAAGCCGATGACCACGGCGATGCCGATGACCACCTGCAGGCCGATGTTGAAGCCAGGAAGCCGGTCCGGCGACAGAGAGGAGAAGAACTCCTCGGCGGTGGAGACGTTGTAGGTGCTCATGCCATCAGTGGCCAGGACCGCCTTGCGAATCTCCTCCTGATACTTCGGCGGATCTTCGGTGCGGAGGTAGAACATGGTGGCCTTGCCCTCTGTCCCGGTGAGCGAGCCCATGGTCTGGATGGGGATGAACTTGCGTCCGCCCTTGCCGTGCGCCACGATGCCGCTGATCCGGAAGGGATGGTTGAGGATGGTGACCACCTCGCCGACTTTTTTGGTGGGGTAGGCGAGATCGTCGATGATGACGTCGTCCAGCCCTTGAAAGGAGGTGCCGGAGATGAAGCTGAAGGGCAGCAGTGCGTCGTAACTCTTGAAGTCGATGCCGTAGATGTTGTCGAGCGTGCTGGTGATCTGGATGTTGACCGGCGCGACAACGACGATGTGGGGGATCTTCTCTAGGACGCTGCCGACCTTGATCGACGCGCCTGCGGGGCTCATGCCGATCATGTTATTGGCGGTGTTGGGGCGAACGAACATGTCCATGCCAATGCCGTTCTGGCGTGTCTTGAAGCCGTTGAGCTTGCCCATCAGGATTGCCGAGATGGAGAGAATCATGATGACTTCAATGGCAATGGCGAAGACGCTGATGAGTGAGCGCAGAGGACGGTGGACCAAGTTCCCAATGACAAGTTTATTCATGCCTCTACCAGTATATGGGATATAAACAGCTCACGGTGCAGATGCAAAGATGGTCCGATTCAGCGGCTGCGGAGCAGTCCCTGAAATCGAGCGGCATGTAGAAGAAGCAGTGGACCCTGGCAAGAGGAGGTAATGCGTATCCGTAGTCCTAAGATTGGTTAGGTTGTACTGCCCGCAAACATCCCAGTCTTCCAACGACATGTAGCGGTTCATTAAGACAATTTGAGATTGACTAACAAACAAAAAATCCGGGCTGCTCTCTGCGCATGCCGAGGCTCGCGTCTCATTCGTTCCACGTGCGGCTTCTCTTCCATTCACCAGTCCAGCTAGATCGCAAATCTTTGCATGGGAAAAGTAGCCGATGTAACCGACATCGAATGCAATTCCTAATTTACCTGTCAACTTCTCAAGATGTTGCTGCTTGAATTGCGATAAGGTGTTCGCGCGTCGAGTAAGAACGCGATACATCTCCTTTGCCTCAATGGGCTGTGCAAGAAGAAATAGAGCAATCAATACATAAATCAGCAAAATGCCGGTGGAATCCTGCTCAGTATTGGAAACGACTTTCACATGCTCAGATACCGGAAGGTCGGGTGAACACGGTGGAAATGCCAACGTCAGAAGGTTCCATATAAGTGGAAAAACGAACGTCCAGGCCAAATATCGCGCGCCTTGAATTTCCTGCCCTCGTGCGAGGGCGAGTGCGAATGTTAGCGGAAAGACGCTGTTTGCACAGGCTGTAGTGAGGGTCGCACGGCCGCTGCGAATTACCAGCGCCAAACTTAGACACCAGAAGACCAACAAACCCACGCCAAACGACATTGCGCCGATCAGAATAGTAGGGGTTGAAGTCACCACGCCTTTCCACGCAGCTAGTCCATGGGATTTGGCCAATGCAGTGTCCGGCAGGAGAACGTGCATCTGCCAAACGATGATGGCTAACGCCAGCGCACCGCCCAGCAAGATAGGACTTGCGGATTTGAGTAGGGCGGCCGCATAACGGAGCGCTGATGGCCCCGTTACGTTTTTTTTGCGCTGTTTTAGATATTGAAGCGAAAGAATCACAAAAGAAATAGCGCAGAGAAGGACCAGCTCAGTTCGAAGTAATACTGCAACGAGCCCTGCCAATACGAGCACGCCATATCGAGAACTCGCCATTGAGGAGCTTCGGGTCTGTCGAAAGGTCAAGCAACAAATAAGTGTGACAACACATAGTCCAACTCCAGTCTCCATCCCGTCGTCTAGCCAGCGAACTGATGATGGGGATGCTAAAAACAAGAGTAAAGCGATACCAAGCAAGCGCGCTAACACAGCTTTCTTTGGAAGTCGGACAGTAACGAGCCAAGCGATTCCAGCGAAAAGGATAAAGTGCGCCCCGCTAGAGATAGCACGCGGAAGATCGACTGAGCCAATGAACGCACGCAATGTAGCTAAAAGCATGACATAGGCTAAACTCGATGCGCCGTAGTCAGGGTGAACTCCGTCGTAGGTGATGTGATGGGTCTGGTATAAATTGTCTGCGTAACGCAGATGAATCAGGGCGTCATCTTGAATCGCAGCCCATGAAAGACCCATCCAGACGATCAGCCAAGCTGTCAGTACTATCAGTAGCAAGCAGGTAGATTTTTTCAAAATAATCTTCTTTTCCGTTGAGGTTGATCGTTGACCTTGGATCGCCAATCCTGTAGCTTTCGTGTCATCGGTCTTATGACGTTAGCTGATACGAACGACCTTAAGACTTTCGCCGCCCAACTCATGCGATATGTGCTCTTACACTCAAGCCATTACAGTCTGTGTCAGAAATCAGAAAGCCAGTTTCGGAATAAGACATCTCTTCGTGCTTTTATGAACCAACTTTCATTGCCTAGCTGTTTTTACAAAATCAGGCCTACTGTTCTTTGTCGGCAACTTTACCGTATTGCTCAAACTCGAAGGGCGTTTGCGCAAACGAACTAGACCTGTCTGTTCCGGACCTGCCATTAGCGTCCCAATCAATGGCATGGCATACGACGTGGCTACGGCGACGAAGACAATGCCCACGGTTCCAAACCACATAATATAAATCGCACCATCCAGCATTCCTTCTGGAGCAACATGGGCAAAGAGTGCAATGACTAATAGGCCCCAAGGAGAGGTGCGAACATCTCCGCAGAGCGAGTCAAAGACTGTAAACAGAAGCCCCCAGATGAGTGGTGCTACAACAAAGACACCAATCCATCCGGCCAGAAAGTAGGCTTGCCCGCTCGGGGTGAAAGAGATGCCTGTAGTTGTGTCTTCATCCGTAACAACGCCGCCGATTTTGTGCGCGTAAGAGTTGCCAGTCGAGTAAAGCGGCTTGTTCGGCCATAGAATGTGGGGGATCCAATTGACAAAGTCGGCCCCGATGACGGCTATACCGCTGAAACCATTTTGTCGCGCATAGTCGATCATGGCATCGTCCGGGCCAATCATCGTCAACCGGTCAAAGAACCCTTGCGGCTGGTTAAAGTACTGCATCGCGCGAGTCTCTTGCGTGTCGTCGGAGGTCAGCATGTACTGCTCTCTCACATCACCCAGGTCCGACAGCAACCGGAGGGATACGGCGGCGCGTTCTTCCAGAGTTGCCACCTCCGGGACCTGACTTCTTCCGTATTGGGAGTAGGGCACCATAAAGTGCATCATCAGGTAGACAACAGCCCCACCGAAGACGATCTGAGACGGGCGAATCGTCAGGCGAAGGGAGCACGCAGCGACAAACCACGCCAGGTAGGGCGAGAACATGCCCTCCTTGCTAAAGATCAAGAGCCCAAAGATAGAGCTGACACCGATCGAGAGCAGGACGAGGACGCCAATAGCGCTTTTGCCTCCACTCTTTTTAATCGTGTATAGGGTGCTGAGAACAACAGACATCTGCAGGAAGCGATTGAGTTGGGTAATTGCGCTGAGGATCGTACCGTTCTGATGGGGGACGACGGCGTTCATCAGGTTAAGAAACATGCCAAACGCGAAGCAGCCAATGGCTGCATTCCGCATGTCTTTTTCCTTCAACAGGTTTCCCAGAAAAGGCTGCTTTCGCGTGATCCTGCGGCTAAGGATCACCGCAATCAACATACCGGTGATGCCACCGGTAAAGACCTGGATGGTCAGAATGGGCGAGCGGAGGTTGCTGTCGGCAGGCTCGCCGAGGTATGCCTTGTAGACCAGTCCCAGGATAAGGCCCAGGAGGGAGTAAAAGAAGATATAGCTACCGGAGGCGCGGGTGAAACCACCCGCCAGGTTGAACGTAATCGTGGCAATGAGGATGAAGAGGAACGTATAAAACGAGAACAGGATAGGCGTACGTTGCAACTGCTGCATTCCAGTCAGCAGTGTCGCCCCGACGATCGCGATCGGCAGTGGTATCCGTTCTGGAAAGGGTAGACGCATCCGTAGATTTAGTTTAGCTGCTGGCGGAGGGAAGTCCTAACGCCCGGCTACGCGTTGCGGATGGTTCGGCTGGCCGAGTAGACATGGAGGGCCCGGATGACGCGAGCGCGAAGCTGCAACGAGGGCTGCTCGATGAGGTAGTACGAGAGGCTGGCAGCCACCAGAATGCTCACCCAGTTCCCGGGGAAGCTGCTGATCCAATGGAGGAAGCCGGGCTGGGCACCAAATATCTGCGCATTATTGGCATGAAGAAAGAGCGTCTGCCATATATAGATGCTGTACGAGAGCACCCCAATCTGCGCGATGGGCTTCCAGTTCAACACACGGCCCACCGTGGACTGAGGATTGCGCGTACACCACAGCAGAAAAACTGCGACGGCCGCGCCATTCAGCGTGTATCCGATGGGCAGATCGAAGTAGTTCTGAAACCGGGCCGTCAGTACGCTGAAGATCGCAATCAAGGCTGGTGCCACCCACCAGCGGCGGGTCGCGGCGCGATAGACAGCCTCAAACCGGGGGGCGTGCTGCAGCAGGGCTACCAGGCAGCCGAACATGATGAAGTCGAACTTGAAGAAGTCGATCCCGAAATGGTGGATAGCCGGGTTGTGCGAGCGTGACAGCACCACCCGCAGGACCGGCGAGGCCAGAATCACCGCAATCGGACCGACGGAGGCAGCCATACGGCCAGCCCGGCCCGGGCGGCGCAGACAGTACACCAGCACAAAGGGCCAGACCAGGTAGAACTGCTCCTCTGCGCTGATGGACCAAAGGTGCTCCAACGACCACATGACATCGGTTCCGCTGATGTTGTGGAAGAAGAACATCGCGCTGAGAATGTCGATCCGCGTGAGCAGGATGCGTCCGGCCAGCCCCAGCAGAACGACGATGCCAATATAGAGATAGAGCGGCGGAAGAATCCGAAAGGCACGGCGCAGGTAGAAGCCGCGCAGGCTGATGGACCCGCGCTTCTCATGCTCCTGCAGCAACAGGCTGGTAATCAGGAAACCGCTGATCTCGAAGAAGATAAAGACGCCGTTTTCGCCGTTGAAGAGCGCGTACCAGCCCACTGAAACATGATGGGTCAGGGAATAGCGCTGCAACGTATGCAAGGCCACCACCAGGAAGATGGAGAGCGCACGCAGGCCATCCAGGCTGGGGATACGGCTGAGCGACGCGGACTGGGGAAGAGAGGTCGAGGACATGCTATTGGCTGTGGCTGCAGATCGGAGTAGCTTTTCCGAGTATAAGGCCGCAGACCTGAATCGCAGAGTGCCACCGCCACAGCAGGCCCGTTTCGTCCTGGCCGTTTCGGCCTGAAGCAGCGCCCTTACGGAGGCTTTGCTGAATCGAATTGAACAGTAGCGGAAGGGGTTCCGGCAGAAATTAGTCTGGGATAGTAAGGCCTTTCTTTTTGACTTGCAGCAGACACCGGCATAGTCTCTGTCCAACCGGGTGAAACGATGCAAAAACCCGGTAAAATTAGGTCAGAAGCACGCAACACAGTACTTGAGCGGAGCGAATGGAGCGATTCTGCGATGAGCTGCGGTGGGAGCGGGAGCAACGCAACGTCTCCATTGAGACGATCTGCGCTGTAACCAAGATCTCGTCACGCTATGTAGAGGCACTGGAGGCCGGCAACTACGCCGAGCTGCCCGGCGGCGTCTTCCGTAAAGGAATCCTGCGTGGCTACCTGAAGGTTCTGGAGCTGGACGAGACCCCCTGGTTGGAGCGTTTTGAGGCCAGTCTGAACGCCGGCGGCACCTCCCAAGCAGCCACGGAAGACTGGGCCGCGTTCGCCGAAAATGTACGCCGTTCACGCGTCAGCACCCGCCCGTCGACAGGGATGCGCTGGCTGGGCGTGGCGGGCATGTTTGCTCTGCTGACCCTGTTTGCCTGGCTGGTGTGGTCGATGGTGCTGCACCGGCGGCCGGATTCGATCCAGTCCGGAGCAGCAGTAGGCGTCGTGCAGGGCTCGGCTGCTTCTCCCAACGGTCCCTAACCCGATAACTCTCTCGTTTTGAATCGGATTCTTCTGGATTGACAGTCGTCCAGCCCGATAATTTACAGTACAGACACATTTGTTTCGCCGTAAAGCTGGGTCCAGCCTGAATCTAGCGCAGGAGAAGTCCCCTGTAGCAGGCGCATAAGCCTTATACCCCCATGTCTTTATCGAGTTAGAAAAAGAGACCGGCACAGACCGGTCCTGATTGCAAGACCCAGACCCTTCGTTTTTGACACCAGATCAAGGGCAGA
>JANYER010000228.1 GCA_025359825.1 Granulicella sp. | reverse complement strand
GGATGAGGCTGCCGAAGATTGGGACGATTGAGATTGGGCGGCCGCAGCGGCTGGCGGCGCTGTTGCTGCTGATATTGCTGGGGCAATGCCTGTGGGTGGTGGGGCGGCAGCAGGTGTCGGTGAAGGACTACCGGTTGGCGCTGTGCGGGCGTGAGATGTGGGAGCGACCCGCTCCGCTGGCTGGGTACTTTACAACCTGCGGCAATCTGAACGGCGATGGCACGTTTGCGTACCGGGCGGCAGGGTTGCCGCTGACGATGCAGCGGCTGGTGCTGCTGGGCATCGACCACTTTCGTAAACCGGAGAATCGGATTTACGCCAGCGGAAGTCTCAATGGGTCGACGTGGGAGGCGCGGCATGAGATTGGCAGCGTGAAGTATCTGCTGCATCTGCCGTTCGTGTTTTTTACATTATGGCTGGGGGCGGGGTTGTGGTGGGTGTCGCGGCGGCTCTTTGGGAATGAGGGGGCCTTTCTGTCGCTGGGGCTGTACTGCTTCTGCCCGGATGTGGTGCGCTTTGCGGTGGTGCCGAACAATGAAGTGCTGGCCATGTGGGGGCTGTATGGCGTGGTGTATACCGCAATTGGCGTAGCCCATGCCATGCAGGGACCGCGGCGGAAGTGGAGACCGCGGATCATCCTGCTGACCGTAGCATTGGGTTTGACGGCGGCGGCGCACCTGCTGGCGGCGATGTTCGGCTTTGCTGTGGCGCTGGTGCTGATGATGTATCTGGCGGAGCGGCGGCGGAGCTACGTGATGCAGATTCTGGTGTACTCGGCGCTGGGGTCGCTGGGGATTCTGCTTGCGTTCTATGCCTTCCGAGCGTCGGCGTTCAGCTACGTGTTTACCGGGGGGGGGGCGCGGTTCTGGTTCTCGCTGGTGCGAGCGCAGGAGTTCTTGACGGCGATGCGGAATGGCCCGATTGTAGTGGCCAGCGGAGTAGCGCTACTGGTTTGGGTAGCGTCGCGTCGCAGCCGTTACTTTGGCAATACGGTGCCGTTGCTGATGACGCTGTTGCTGCTGCCGTTGATGACGACGCAGACGGTGTCGGAGCCTTGGCTGTGGGCGCTGCCGTTCCTGTTTACGTTTGTGGGCGGAGTGTTTGCCGATGTGCTGGAGACGAAGCAGCGCAAGATGTTCGTGGCGCTGACCGGGCTGGTGCTGGTGACGCAGGCGGTGGTGTGCTGGATGGCGCTGGCTGAGCTTGGCGGCTGAGGTTCGGTAGATGAATGCTGCTGCGATTTTGCTCAGAATTCCACTGCAGTACGGGATAATAACTGCGCGCCTTAAATATTGACGTTCGGCTTAGATGTCTTGAAGGATGGTTCCTCCCCGCATGATGACTGTTTCGTTTCGGAAGTTAGGAAGTACGTGTGTGTTGGCGGCGCTGCTGCTGGCGGGTGGGTGCAAGAAGCCGCGTAAGACGACTTCGGCAGAAAATACGACGGACTATGCCGGCAACCTACAGGCACTGGTCGCGACCAAGAAGCTGCCGAGCCTGCGTTGGCCGAACTTCAGTGACTACCAGGCGTCGGTCACGCAGTTCTATAACGACCGCAATTTTGAGGTGGCGTGGACCCGCGATGCGAAGCCGACGGCGGCGGCTCAGGGCTCTATGCAGGCTTTCAGGACGGCTGAGACAAAGGGCCTAATTCCAGAGGATTACGACGCGTCCCTATGGACGGGGCGAGTGGCGAAGCTGGATAAGAAAAATCCGGATGCGATCAGCGAGTTCGATGTGGCGATGACGGTGAATGTGATGCGCTACATCTCTGATCTGCGCATCGGGCGGGTGAATCCGTCGCACTTCAACTTCGACATTAATGTTCAGACGAAGAAGTACGACCTGGCGGAGTTTGTCAGCGACCACGCGGTGGATGTGACGGATATTCCGAAGCTGCTGGTGAGCGTGGAGCCGAACTCCGAGCAGTACCGCAAGACAGAGGAGGCGCTGGGACGGTATCTGGAGCTGGTAAAGCTCCAGGCAGCGACTCCGCGGGAGCCGCTGCCGATGGTGACGAAGCCACTGAGCGTTGGCGATACCTATCCCGCGGCGATGGAGCTGGAGCAGCGGCTGGTCTTTGAAGGGGATGGGCAGGTTACGGCCGGAGTGGCGGGGATGGGGAGGACGGACCAGATCACGCAGGCTGGATCCGATGGGCTGAAGGCTTACCAGCACCGGCATGGGATTACTGAAGATGGCAAGCTGACTCCGCAGACGGTAAAGAGCCTGAATGTGCCGATGACCGAGCGGGTGGTGCAGTTGCAGAACTCGCTGGAGCGTTGGCGCTGGCTGCCGGAGGAGTATGTGAATGCTCCGCTGATGGTGAACCTGCCGGAGTTCGTCCTGCGCGGCTTTGATGCTCAGCACAATCTGGACTTCACCATGAAGGTGGTGGTGGGTAAGGTGGTGGGAGAGCACCAGACGCCGGTCTTCGCGCACATGATGAAGTACCTGGTGTTCCGGCCCTACTGGAACGTGCCGACCGACATTGCGAAGAAGGAGCTGGTGCCGCATATGTCCGCGACACCGGGGTACCTGGAGAGCAAGAACTACGAAGTAGTGAACACCAAGGGCGATGTCCAGCATGGGTATACGACCAGGCAGGTAGCGCAGGGCGGATACATGGTGCGGGAGAGGCCGGGGCCAGGGAATTCCCTGGGGCTGGTGAAGTTCATGTTCCCGAACCAGTACGACATTTACCTGCACTCGACACCGTCGGTGGGGCTGTTCAACCGGACGCGGCGGGACTTCAGCCATGGATGCGTGCGCGTGCAGAAGCCGGAGGACCTGGCGGTGTGGGTGCTACAGGGCCAGAAGGACAAGGACGGTAGCGACTGGGACCTGGAGAAGGTCCACGAGGCCATGACGACTGGGCCGGACAACAAGACCATCTCGTTGAAGACACAGATTCCAATCGTTATCTTTTATGTGACCGGGGTGGTGGAGGAGGATGGACAGGTCTACTTCTTCGACGATATTTATGGATACGACGCTGCGATGCAGAAGGTGCTGCAGAAGGGGCCGCCGTACCCGGTGAAGCCAGAGCCGGTGGTTCCGAAGACGAAGGTTGGGGAGACGGTATAGCAATCAAGATGTATCTGGAGGTGTGGGATGAGGGATACACGGGTCGATGCTTACATTGCGAAGGGGCAGCCGTTTGCGCAGGAGATCCTGAACCATATGCGGGAGCTGATGCACCTGGCGTGTCCTGAGGTAGAGGAGACGATCAAGTGGGGGATGCCATTCTTCCAGCTGAACGGCGTGATCCTGGCGAATATGGCGGGTTTCAAGCAGCATTGCAGTCTTGGGTTGTGGGGAGCGGAGATGGCGTCGATCCTGGGAGGGGATGGGACGTCTGCGTCGGGGTCGATGGGGAGCCTTGGCCGGATTGAGAGCCTCAAGGACCTGCCGAAGGACAAGGTTTTGCTGGGATATATGAAGCAGGCGGCGGGCTTTGTGCAGAGTGGGGAGAGAACGAAGTCCCTGGCTCCGCGGACCAAGCCCAAGGCGGCGAAGCCGCCGGTCGAAGTACCCGCAGAGCTCGCGGCGGCACTGAAGAAGAACAAGGCGGCGGCGAAGGTATTTGCGGACTTCAGCCCGAGTTGTAAGCGGGAGTATACGGAGTGGATCGCCGAGGCCAAGCGCGAAGAGACCAAGACCAAGCGGGTGGCACAGGCGGTGGAGTGGATTGCTGAAGGGAAGCAGCGAATGTGGAAGTACCAGAACTGCTGATGGTCTGGGTCGTATCCGGTAGAATTACAAGAGTGCTATGCGGATGAAGCGAATCCAACACGTGCTGGCGATGGTGGTGGCGCTCTTTGTGCTGGGTGCGTCTTCTCAGGCGGCGGTGTGTGAGCTGGCTTGTGGTCTGCAGGTGCATACCAGTGGCTGCCATGCTGGTATGGCTTCGGGTATGCCGGCGATGGAGCATAGCGCTCCTGTGCACGCTGCTGCTGAGGCGATGCCGGGGATGCACTGCTCCCATGGCATGGCGATGCCAGTCTCACCTGTGGTGCATAGCGTGGGCAGTTGCGCAGACATGAGCTGCAGCCATGTGACGGTTTCGGCGTTTGATAAGAGCAGTGTCTCGAGTGTTTCGTTTGCGTCGGTACAGTGGGTGACGGTTGCAGTTGTGACTGTCGATCCGATGGTGCCTGCAAACTATGTGGGGGCTGGGAAGCGACCGCCTCTGCTGGTTGGTGTTGATCCGCTGTTGGTCAGTCTTCGCGTCTAGTCTCGCCCTCTTCCCTACATCCTGATTGGACTTTGCGTGGCTGCGCTATCGCGCAGCTGGATGCTGGTTTGATCGTCTTTGGAGTGGCAGGATAACGGGCTTTCGCGCGGATGGTGGCGCGGGCCGGGGCTTTCTTACATGCGTATAGTTCGAGTTTTTGTTGTGTTGGGTTTGAGTATGACGGCGAGTGCGTGGGGGCAGGACCAGATGCCGGGGATGCCGAGGGAGAAGCCCGCGGCGAAGGCACAGGGGACTACTCCCGCTCCGTGCGTGGAGACTATGCCGGGGATGGTGATGTGTCCGAAGGGGGCTACGGCTGCTGAGGCTCCGATGAGTCCGATGAAGATGTCTGCGGGGATGATGCAGATGATGGACAACATGAGGCCGCAGACGTTTGTGCAGCAGATTGACCATCATGCTGCGTCGGGGACGAGTGCGGAGCCGAACTCGACGCCGGTGCCGATGCTGATGGCTATGCCGGGAGCGGGGCCGGGTGGAGACAAGGCGAAGTGGATGCTGATGCTGCATGGCAATGCGTTTTTGACGGAGACGCAGCAGAAGGGGCCGCGGGGTGGGGACAAGCTGTACTCCACCAACTGGGTGATGGGGATGGCGGAGCGGAAGCTGGGCCCGGGG
>JANYER010000210.1 GCA_025359825.1 Granulicella sp. | reverse complement strand
AATGTGGTGGATGTGTATATCAACTATCTACGACGGAAGTTGGGACGGAAGTTGGGACGCAAGCTGGGTGCGGCGGATGAGGGTGGGGCGGATGTGGGTGGAGCGAGCGCCGGGGTGATCGAGACGGTGCGTGGCTCTGGGTACAAGATGGGTGCCGTGGTGAAGGCGAAGTTGCCCGAGGAGAACGCGGTTGGATTCTTCTGTGGCGATGTCGCGCTGGCGGGGGTGTAGGCGATGCATAGCGCAAGTTCGCAGGTGATGTATGCGGGGATGGAGGTGGCGCTGCACGATCTGTGCCAGCCTCTGACGGTGCTGCAGTGCAAGCTGGAGCTTGGCCTGATGAAGGGTGGAGAAGAGGCGACGCAGGCCGCGGTAGTTGAGGGTCTGCGAGAGTGCAAACGGCTGAACGCGGCGGTGGCTATGATGCGCAACCTGATGGAACAGCGGTTGCTGGATGCGAACCGGGAAGAACGAGGCTAGACGATGGCGGTAGCGGTTGGGACGAGCGTTATGGAGATGGCGGCGACGCGGACGGTAGTGCTGGCGAGTGCGGATGCAGGGTTGCGGCAGCGGTTGCGGGTGGCGTTGACGGGTTTGCGGTGGCAGGTGCGGGAGGCCGGTGGCGGAGCAGAGGCGATGGCGTTTCTGGAGACGTCTCGTCCTGAAGCGATGCTGGTGGATAGCTGGCTGCCGGACCTAGAGGTGGGCGAGTTTGCAGGGCAAATACGACGCATGTATCCGGGCATCGATGTGCTGCGGGTGGATGGTGCGGCGGAGGGCGATGGTGCGCGAAGTCCGCGACGGAATGAGCTGCTTCATGCACTGCGTGAGGCGCAGGAGGCTCCGCTGACCGACACGGCAGCATGGGCGTCGGCCCCGGCGAGTGTGCCGGTGCACGGGACGGCAGGTCGCGGCGGGTTTGTGGAGATGCCGGTGCGCGTACGGCAGCCGATGGGGATGGTGAAGGAGCGGCCGGCCGAAGCTGAGAGCCTGGAAGTCGGAACAACTGCGCTGCTCGCAAGTTCACCGATGCCCGGGATGCAGATGCCGGGTTCGATTCCGGAGCTGGTGGGTTCGAATGCGGGGATGATGGAGCTGGCACGGTTGATCCGGATGGTGGCGCCGCGTTCTACTTCGGTGTTGATTGAAGGCGAGACGGGGACCGGTAAGGAGGTTGTGGCGCGGGCGCTGCACCGGCTGAGCTTGCGGGCAGCGAGGCCATTTGTGGTGCTGAACTGCGCGGCGATTCCAGAGGCGCTGCTGGAAGCGGAGCTGTTTGGGCATACGCGCGGAGCGTTTACGGGAGCGGTGCAATCGCGGACGGGACGGATTGAAGCAGCCGATGGTGGCACTTTGTTTCTGGATGAGATTGGAGAGATGCCAATGTCGTTGCAAGCGAAGATGTTGCGTTTTCTTGAGAACGGGGAGCTACAGCGTGTCGGCGATAACGAGACGTTGCGCGTGGATGTGCGGGTGATTGCGGCGACGCATCAGCCGCTGGAGCAGCGGTCCGCAGAGAAGACATTTCGGCTGGACCTCTTTCATCGGCTGGCGGTGTTTCCGGTGGAGGTGCCTGCGCTGCGGATACGGAAGGACGACTTACCGTCGCTGACAGAGCACTTTCTGGCGCAGATGGGACAGGAGATGCCGCGAAAGCGACTGACTCCCGCTGCGCTGGCCAAGCTGCAGGAGTATGCGTGGCCAGGGAACGTTCGTGAGTTGATGCATGTGCTGGAACGAGGCACGATCCTGTGTGGCGACCGCCCGGAGATCGGGGAGGATGAGATACGGTTTCGGCGGGTTACGGACTAGCGCAGCCCTGACACATGAAGGTGCTACTTGTAACTGAAGTTGTCTCCAATTGATTTTGCTGTGGATGATGGATGGTCGATGAGAGCGCCCTAATGCTGGGCGCTTTTATTTGGTCAGTGGAGTGCATCCGTCTCTGCACGGAGGTGTAGAGATGCAGACTACTGGACTACCAATCAATACGGGTGGGCTGCCGAGTACGACGGCGATGGCGGATGCTCTAGGACGGTATCTGGACCTGACGAGTACGCAGATGAAGTTGACTGCGGGCAACATGGCGAATGTGGATACGCCTGGCTACCGGACAAAGGGATTTGATTTTGAGCAGGAGATGGCTCGCCAGTTGAGTGGGGGTGCGGACGAGGCGCAGGTGAGTGAGGTGGATGGCTTGGTGTCGAGGCCGGATGGGAACAACGTCTCGATGGATCGTGAGGGGATGCAGTTGGCGAAGTCGCAGTTGCAGTTTCGGATGGGCGTGGAGTTGTTGCGGCACGAGTTTGCGGGCGTGATGAGTGCAATCCACGCGGAGGCTAAGTAAACGATGAACCTCTTTGGTGTGATGGATGTGAGCGCTTCGGCGTTGAAGGCGGAGCGGGTTCGGGCCGAGGTGGTGGCTTCGAATATGGCGAATGCGGAGACGACGCGGACGGCTGATGGTGGACCGTATCGGAGGCACCATGTGGTGTTTTCAGCGGATGGGGGTGGGAGCTTTCAGCAGGCTATGTTTGGGCAGCAGGCGCTGTTGGGACAGGCTGGCCTTGAACAGACGGTGCCCGGTCAGGTGGGTGGATTGAATTTTGCGGGGAGTGGATTCAGCGATGCGCGGACGGTGGCTGGAGGGGTCTCGGTTGCGGGCGTGATTGAGGACAACAGCGAGCCGCTGCGGCGGTATGATCCGCAGCACCCGGATGCAGGGCCGGATGGATTTGTGGCGTACCCGGACATCAATCCGTTGACGGAGATGGTGGACTTGATGGGTGCGACGCGGGCGTATGGGATGAATGCTTCTGCGGTGCAGGCGGAGAAAAATATGCTGACGAGTTCGTTGGAGTTGATGAAGTAAGCGATTGGTTTCAGGAACGGCTGGATCGATGAAGAACTGGAGATTGGGATGACGGGAGTTGGAGCAGTTGCGGGGCAGGTACGGAGTTCTGTGGCGACGGCTTTGTCGAATGCTGCGGTGCCGAACGCTGCGTCGAATCCGGCTACATCCGCCGCGGGGATGCCGTTTGCCGGAATGATGCGGGCGATGGTGGAGCAGACGACGGCGCTGGACCAGAAGGCTTCGCAGGCCGTGACGGGTGTGATGAACGGGCAGGGCGTGGAGGTGCACGACGCTATGATTGCAACGCAGAAGGCCGACATCGCGTTTGAATTGGCGTTGCAGGTAAGGAACAAGGCAGTGGCGGCGTATCAGCAGATGATGAATATGCAGTTTTAGATCTGTATGCGTTGGTGTATTGGCGATCAATCTTGCGTTGGATGATGAGTGGAGCGAATGGCAGAGAACGGGCAGACGGGGTTGCAGCGAGTGAATGCGTCGTCAGAATCGGTATCGGGACCAGTTGAGCAGGTGCTGGCGATGGTCGCGTCGGTGCGGCAGCGGCTGGGTGCGATGCCGTCGAAACAGAGGAGCTGGCTGATTGCTTCGCTGGTGTTCCTGGTGGCGGCGACTGCTGGAATGGGCTGGTATGCGCAGCGTCCGGACTGGCGTGTGTTGTTCTCTGGATTAGACAGTAAGGACGCGCAGCAGGTGGCGCAGGAGCTGGCGGCGGCAGGAATCTCCTACGAGATGACTTCGGATGGTGGTGGGGTGCAGGTACCGGCAGAGATGCTGGACAAGGCGCGTATGGAAGTCGCCGCGAAGGGTATGCCGCAGACGGGGCGGCTGGGCTTTGAGCTGTTCGACAAGCCCAACTGGGTTGGAAGCGAGTTCGATGAACGGGTGAACTATCAGCGGGCCCTGGAGGGCGAGCTGGAACATACGATCGGGACGATCAGTGCGGTGCGCTCGGCACGGGTACACCTGGTGCTGCCGCAGCAGAGTCTGTTTGCAGGGGAGCAAAAGTTGGCCAAGGCATCCGTGGTGTTGAAGCTGAAACGATCGGCGATGGATACAGAGCAGGCGGACGCGATTCGCAGTTTGGTGGCGGGGTCGGTGGAGAATCTGAATCCAGACAATGTGACGTTGGTGGACGCAGATGGACGGGTGAGCATGAAGTCGCGCTCGAAGGATGCTGTTCTAGGGGATGTGGAGTTGGGGATGGAGTCGAAGCTGGTGGCGATGCTGGAGCCTCTGGCTGGGCGTGACAATGTACGCGCTACCGTAAACGTGAGCTATGACGAAGGGGCCGAGGAACGGACGGACGAGGTCTACGACCCGACCCAGGTGGTGGCCCTCTCGATGCAGAAGAGCGATCAGGTTGCGACGCTTCCGGTGAAGGCGCAGGGGGTTCCGGGGACGGCAAGTAACTCGCCTGCGGGCGCTCCGGCGGGTGCTGTGGCGGGGTCGCAGGCAGCGGCTGCGTCGGGTACTCCACCATTGCTCCAAAAGGGGGCGCTACCGGTATATCCGCAGAGCACGGCCGGAGGGCAGACGATCCATCAAGAGAATGGTACCTATGCGGTTACAAAACATACGATCCACAGCGAGGCGGGGCCGGGACGGATTCGGCGTGTGACGGCTGCGGTGGTGGTGAACGACCGGGCTTTCACCGGGAAAGACGGCAAGCTGGAGTGGAAGGCGCGAAGTGCGGAAGAGATGCATCGCCTGGAACAGTTGGCGCAGGCTGCTGTGGGATTTGATGGACGGCGCGGAGACCAGGTCGTAATGGAGAATGTCGGATTTAGTGCGAATGTTCCGGAGGGAAAGGGCGTCGGGATGGACAAGTGGATGGAGGAGGCTAAGGGTGTGTTGCACACGCAGCCGGGGTTGTTGCGGACGCTGATGGTAGGGATGTGCGGTGTGCTGTTGGTGCTGTTTGTCCTGCGCCCAGTGGCCAGGCAGGTGAATGCAACGCTGAAGGAGCCAGTGCTATTGGGCGCCGGAACGGTGCAGCACCACGAGGAAATGCGCTCGACACAGGGTGTCGCAGGTGGGAGTGCGCGGAGTCTGGATCGACCGGCGGGACAGCAGGGCATCTTTGACCATGTATCGGACCATATACGACGGGAGCCGGTGCGGAGTACTAAATTGCTGGAGACGTGGATCGGCCGTGAAGAGGGAGGACGACGCGCATGAGTGCAGCAGTGCAGGCAGTAGAAGTGTCGATGCAGCGGCAGGGGCCACCGTTGCTGCTGTCGGATACGGGATTTGTAGCGGCGGACGTTTCGGGATTGCAGAAGGCTGCGATCCTGATGGTTGCGGTAGGGGATGAGCTGGCGACGGGGTTATTGCAGAGCTTGTCGGAGCTGGATGTGCAGCGGGTGACGAATGAGATTACACGGCTGGGAGAGGTGTCGCCGGAGCAGTCGCTGCAAGTGCTCTCCGAGTTCTATGGACTGCTGGAGACACAGCAGTATGTGATGCGGGGCGGGACAGACTATGCGTTGCGCCTGCTGACCGAGGCTTTTGGAGCGGAGAAGGCACAGCAGCTGCTGGAGCAAATACGGCGGATTCAGGAGCGAAGTACAGGTGATCTGGCGCTGTTGCAACGCATGGAGCCGCAGCAGCTTTGCAAGTATCTTGAGACAGAGCAGCCGCAGACCATAGCACTGGTGTTGGCGAACCTTGAGTCGAAGCGTGGATCGACTGTATTGAGTTATTTAAAGCAGCCAATGCGAGTGGAGGTAGTGCGGAAGATGGCAGAGATGCGACAGTTCTCGCCGGAGATGGCGCAGAGCGTGGCATTGGTACTGCAGAAGAGGATGGAGAGTGCGGGCAGTACGGGTCGTACCAACTACTCGGGCTTCAAAGCGGTTGCGGATCTTTTGAACAGCATGGACCAGGGTATGAGCAAAGGGATACTGGAGCAGATTGAGACGCAGGAGCCGGAGCTGGCGATTGGCATCCGGAACCTGATGTTTACCTTTGAGGATTTGGTGACGGTACCGATCCAGAGTATCCGGGACCTGGTGGGCGCAGCGGATAAGCGAGTGCTCGCGATGGCATTGAAGGGCGCACAGGACAATGTGAAGGCTCATCTGTTTCAGGCGATGAGCTCGAGAGCGGTGGAGATGATGAAGGACGACATGGAGTCGTTGGGTCCGGTGCGGAGCAAGGATGTGAACGGGGCCAAGCAGGCACTGTTGACGCTGGCCCGGACCATGGAGGCAGAGGGGAAGATTCTGCTGAAGCTGGAGGCTGAAGATGACCTTTCCGTATGAGCCTGGAGGTGTGAGACGAGAACCAACCGCGCTGCTCGCTACGCTGGCTGGAGCGAGTGAAGGAGCAGAGGTAACTCTGCTGGAGTACGAGGCGATCGAGATGCCGCAGGTGTTCCCGCGCGTCCTGCAACGGGACGGCGGGCGGGCGGAGAGGTCGGCTGAATGGCAGGCGGAACAGCTGGCCGAGTATGAACGGCAGAGGATGGCTGCACAACAAAAAGCGACGAAAGAGTTAGAGGCTGTATTGGAGCAGGGCCGGGCGGAGGGACGAGCGGAGACGGCGGAAGAATGTGAAGAGCGGATTGCCGTGGAACGAAGCCAGATGCTTAAGACTTGCACGCAGTTCAAAAAGGAGCGGGACAGCTACTTTGCTGGAGTAGAGGGCGAGGTGGTGAAGCTGGCGTTAGCGATCGCGGCGCAAGTGTTGCATCGCGAGGTGAAGCTGGACCCGATGCTGCTACAGGGTGTGGTGCGGGTGGCGTTGGGGAAGGTGTCCGAGGAGAGTGGCACGGTGCTGCGTGTGCCGGTGCAGGATGTGGAGGCGTGGCGACGACTGATCGTGGGAGAGGAGTTTCCTGGGGTGGAGTTGGTGGGCGATGTGCGGGCAGAGGTGGGGGAGTGTGTGCTGGAGACGAGCGTTGGCAGGGTGGAGCTTGGAGTGCGCGCACAGCTGGAAGAGATTGAGACGGGCTTCTACGACCTGTTGCAACAGAGGCCGATGTGAGGATGGCCGATGATGAGCGAGTCGCAGCATCGCAGCACGAGGTGCTGGCAGGATATTTTTCGCGGTTGACGCAGAGGCCGGCGTGGCGGTGGAGCGGTCGTGTGGTGGAGGCGAATGCGCAGACTGTGGAGTCGCAAGGGCCGTTGTGTTCGGTAGGAGAGTGTTGCGAGATTGTAGACGGTGCGGGAGAACGGCACCGGGCCGAGGTGATCGGGTTCCGCGGGCGGCATGTGCTGGCGATGCCGGTGGCGGCGACCCAGGGAATCCAATATGGCGATGTGGTGCGAGCTTTAGGGACTACTCCACAGATGGCAGTGGGGCCACAAATGGCTGGCCGGATCTTGAGTGCGCTGGGTGCTCCGCTGGATGGTGAGGCGGCTCCGCGGGTGCACCAGATGTGGCCCCTGGATGGGCCGGTGCCGAAGCCGATGGACAGGGTGCCGATCCACGAGCCACTGCAGACTGGAGTCAAGATTCTGGATGGTCTGTTGACGGTGGGACGTGGGCAGCGCGTGGGAATCTTTGGTGGGTCGGGTGTGGGAAAGAGCACGCTGATCGGGATGATGACACGCAGTACAGCCGCAGATATTACGGTGGTGGGGCTGGTAGGAGAACGCGGCCGCGAGGTGCGGGAGTTTGTGGAGGATGCGCTGGGAGAGGAGGGGCGGCGGAGATCGGTGGTGCTGGTGTCGACCTCCGATGATAGCCCACTGCTGCGGATGCGAGCGGCAATGGCAGCGACGGCAGTGGCGGAGTTCTATGCGGCGCAAGGGTTGCATGTGCTGCTGGTGCTGGACTCGTTGACGCGGTACGCGATGGCTGCACGTGAGGTGGGGCTGGCTGCGGGGGAGCCTCCCGCCAGCAAGGGATATACCCCGAGTGTCTTTTCTCGGCTGGCGAAGCTGGTGGAGCGCGCGGGAAACTTCAAGCAGGGGAGTATTACGGCTTTCTATACCGTGCTGATGGAGGGGGACGATCAACAGGACCCGATCGTGGACTCGGTGCGTTCGTTGCTGGATGGGCACATTGTGCTGTCGCGGGCGCTGGCGTCTGCGGGACAGTTTCCTCCAGTGGATGTACTGGATTCCTTGAGCCGGTTGATGCCGGCGGTGACTTCGATGGAGCACCGCAAACGGGTCTCGCTGGTGCGAGGACTTCTGGCGGTGCAGTCGCGCTCGGAGGACCTGATTCGCATTGGGGCGTATAAAGCCGGGACGGACCCGGAGTTGGACAAGGCGATTGTGGCGCTGCCGATGCTGAAGAACTACATGAAGCAGGACAGCCTGGAACGGGTGTCAATGCAGGAGAGTATTCGGCGCCTGCTGGCGATGGAGCTGTAGACGATGCATGGGCGCGAGCGACGGCTGCAGCGGCTGGCAGATGTGTATGGCGTGGTGGAGGCGGCTCGGGGGGTGGAGATGCAGCGGGCTGCACTGCAACTGCGGGAGACGGAGCAGTCTCTGGCGGTGCAGCAGACGATGATAGATAAGTCGAATCTGGACGGACGAGATGCGCTGGAAGAAGGCGACAGGATTGGGTGGGTCTCCGCTGAGACGCAGGCGCGACGTATGGGGTGGGCGGTGGAGCGGCTGGAGGTGGAACTGCTGAAACATCGTGAGGCGGAAGAGACAGCAAAGCAGAGCTATCTGGCTAGCCGGACCGAGAGCGAGAGGATGCGGCGCCTACTGCATCATGCTGTGTCTGAGCGGAAGACGCTGGAAGGGCGACAGGAACAGGCGAGGTCGGACGACCGCTATCTGGCGAGACGCCGCTGGCTGGAACTGACTGCGGGCGAAACTTCAAACTAAAAGTTATGAGCGGCTTCTAATGGATTCGCATTGCTGTTTGGCGCGTCGAGTGCAACCAGTCTGGATGGATTGGGAGAGTCTCGATGGTGCCGTTAGCGGTGGAGAGTCCTAGAACGGAATGTGTTGTCGCCGCTACCGCAACTGCGAAGACGGAGCACAGCGGAGAAGCTTCCGGTGTGTTCGCTGCGAGTTTGGCAAGCTTCGTCCTGGCCGCCGCCGCGGCCTCGCCGGGAAAGGATGGAACTGGGCAGACGATTATCGGAAGCAAGGACGTCAAGGCCAGCAATGAGATGAAGATTGGCAGCGAAACTACTGACAGCAGTGCGATTAAATCTGGCAGCGAGACTAAGGTCAGCAAGAAGAATGAAGCTGTCGCTACTTCGAGTTTGAATGTGGGTCGGGTTGAGAGTTTGGCCGAAAAGGGCTTATTGGAAGCGGAGCAGTGTGAGGTAGTTGCCGAGTCCGCTGCACCGGTGAAATCGAGTGTCGGGACCAGTGCCGCGGTGGCTGTGAAACCTGAAAGTGCCGTGGGATCTGTTGAACCGATTGCCACGCCAATCCTGGTGGAAGGAAAGATGCCGGTGGAAGGCAAAAGGCCGCTAAGCGAGAAAGCAAAGCCTGAGGTGGAGCAAAGCCTGAAGCTAAAGGATGGCCCGGGAACAAAGGCTTCGAAGGCAGTCGCCCAGGTAGACGGTTCTCCGTCTGGAGTGCAGGAGATCGCTGTGCCGCAGATGGAGACCGGTTCGACTGCCGTCGCGATGATGGTCGCTCGTCCAGAAGGAGCTGCGGTTCCGATTCAGGTGCAAGCGGAGAGCGTTGAGTCGAGTGGAGAGATAAACAAGGCACCGGACAAGACGAATCGGACCTCCCTTGCAGGTGAAGTGAGGGTGGGTTCCGCCGTCGGGGTGACAACGATGGTTAAGACTGCAAAGTCGGCTGAGGGCAGAGCTATTGCAATGCCATCGACGGATGATGGGAGACGGAGTGATAAGGCTCTGGGAGAGGACGGGAAGCTTCGTTTGACGAGAGTCGACGACATTGTTGCGGGCAGTGGCAAGCACGACCTCGATCCTGTCAGCGGGGTATTGGGGACGCATGATCCGAGTAGTGCCGTCTCGACTGAAGGGACGTCTTTGCAGGTGGGCGGTGCAGCACGTTGGCCGGAGCATCCTGATAGTAGCTCGACGATGAGCCGTGCTGTGGAGGTCTCAAGCTTCGCGGACGGAAGCAGTGGCCGCAGCGATGCAGGTGCAGCTTCTGCTGTCGATTCCGGGCGAAATGAAGTGCAGGGTTTTACGGCAGTCGCCCCGGGGGTTCTGGAGGTGGGGGTTTCGAACGGAACGCATGGATGGTTGAGGGTTCGTGCAGAGTTGCAGGATGGAGCCGTCACCGCGTCCGTGGCCTCCGCTACGGTTGCAGGCCGGGAGATGCTGCATCGAGAGCTTCCAGCATTGACCGCGTACCTGCGGGACGAGAGGTTGCAGGTGAGTGCGCTGGTGGTAAAGGACGGAGGGATGGACGGGCTTCGTGATAACCCCGGCGGAGGCGGCATGGCCCGGCAACCGGAATCGAACAGCGGCGGCAGTCGGAGGGAAGAGCAAACGGCGCAGATGCCTGGACAGGGTGGAGCTGAGGACGGCTTTGCCGGAACGAGCGCGCGCAGCTGGAAGGGTTGGAGTGGGATGGAGTTTCTTCCAGCGATGGCGGTTGGAAGTGGCGGCTGGTTGAATGTACGAGTTTGATTTAAGGAATTGAAAGGGAGAGAGACCATGAATTTATTTGGAAACGATTCGATTACTGCAGCAGGAACTGCAGCACAGGCGAAGGTCGTGGCAGGATTGTTGCCGCAGAGTGTGGGTACCGTTGCAGCCCGGGCTACTACGGGTTCGAGTGGCAGCGCTGCAGCAACGAGCAAGTCTGCGGGGACGATTACCTCCAATGACTTTTTGACTTTGCTGGTGAGCGAGCTGAAGAACCAGGACCCGACGCAGCCTACAGACCCGAATGCTTACATTCAGCAGCTCGTCGGTGTAAACAGCCTGCAGCAGTTGATCCAGATCAACAAGGGGTTGACGTCGATCGAGCCTGCGGCAGGTAGCTCGACAGGAAGCACCGGCGCGGTGTAGCTTCAGCGATTTCGGTACGTGCAAGCATTTTAGTTTTGAGAGATTCATAACTGATCCAGGAGATACTATGCCATCTTTTTCCATTGCCTTGAGCGGACTGCAGGCTGATTCCGTCGCCCTTAATACGATAGGGAATAACCTTGCGAACCTGAATACGACTGCATTCAAAAAGAAGAGCACGTCGTTCGAGGACCTGTTCTACCAGCAGATTGGGACATCGGGAGCGAATGAAGCGCTGCAGGTTGGCGTGGGCACCAAGGTTTCAGGGACCTCCACGAACTTCCAGCAGGGAAGTCTCTCCAGCACTGGGAATGCGACGGACATGGCGCTGAGCGGAAACGGCCACTTCGTCGTGCAGCAGGGAGGAGTGCAGTCCTTGACTCGCTCCGGAAACTTTCAACTGGACTCGTTCGGCAACCTGCAGACGATGAATGGTGAGCAGGTACTGGGATACGGAACTATGAACGGCGTGGCGAGCGGCAATACGGCGCTGGGCGCGTTGCAGTTGCCCATTGGACAGACCGAGGCCGCGAAGGCCACTCAGAACTTCTCCCTGACTGCAAATCTGAATGCTGCGGCGGCAGTAGGGACGACTTACTCGACGCCGGTGACCAGTTATGACTCGCTCGGCCAGAGCCACATCGCAACGGTGAACTATACCAAGACGGCGTCAAATACCTGGAACTATGCTGTGACCCTGCCGAACGGTGATGCCACAGGTGCAAGTGGTAATACCGGGACACTGACCTTTGATTCTGCGGGTAAGATCCTTACCCCGGCGAGCAATGTGAGTGGTATCCAATTTACGGGTATGTCGAATGGGTCGAGCGACCTGTCGTTGACCTGGAGTCTGAGAGATGCGCTGGGGAATGGGACGATCAGTCAGTCGACCGCCGCCTCGAGCTCTACGGCTACGTCGCAGGACGGCTTTGAGAGCGGGGTATACCAGAGCTTCACGGTCGACTCAGCAGGAATCATCAGCGCTGCCTTCAGCAATGGGCATGTAGCGCAGATCGGGCAGCTTGCGGTGGCATCAGTCTCCAACCAGGAGGGCTTGGTGATGACTGGTAACAATAACTACCGCACGACGGCGGCCTCTGGCTTGGCAAGTATTGGAGTGGCGGGCGCGGGCGGACGGGGCGCGATTGAGGACGACTCGCTGGAGCAGTCCAATGTGGATATTGCTACGGAGTTCTCCAATCTGATTGTGGCGCAGCGGTCGTTTGAGGCAAACTCGAAGACCGTGACGACGTTCGATCAAATTACGCAGGACACGATCTCAATGCTTCGTTAGAGATAGCCTGAAGAGATGAATGGGTGAGGTAGAGTGGCGCGGGTGAGGTCTTCCGGCCCACTCTACCGGATCCGTGGGCGAAGATCCCCGGCATGATGAAGTTTTGCTAATGTGTGGGGGCGTGAGACTGGCCTTCCGGGTGCAGTAGTCCTTTGCACTATGGCGAGTTCATCCAATGAGGTTGAAGGTACGGAGAGTGCAGTGGCGGCACAGCCGAAGATCGGGCTGGCACCGCTGATGCTTTCGATGGTCGCAGCAGTGGTGGTTTCAGTGACACTGCTGGCTGGAGCGGGATATTTCCTGATCAAGAGTGGCCGGATTGCGCTACCAGGTGCTGCGACCCCCACGGCTGCTGCGAAGGCGGAGCCGGGAGTGGCACCGGCGACGCACCCGATGGCGCTGGAGCCATTGGTCGTTAACCTGGCGGATGACGGCGGTAAGAGTTTTCTGCGGCTGGGCCTGACGCTGGTAGTGGTAGACCCGGCACCCAAGAAGGGCGACAAGCCAAAAGAGGAGAAGCCGAAAGATGTCAAGGGGCCCAATGAGGCGGAGGCCGCAGTGCGCGATGTGGCGCTGGAGGTTTTAGGGCGGCAGACTGCCGCTGCACTGCTGGTGCCGGAGGGTAAGGAGCGGCTGAAGGCGGAACTGAAGGAGCAGTTGAAGGCGAAGGATGCTGCTTTGCAGGTGAGCGAGGTCTTCTTTACGGAGTTCCTGGTGCAGCGGTAAGGATTGGCAGTTGAAGTTTGGAGGGAGTCGGGATGAGTGAGATGGCATTGGCCGTACGGCCGTTGGCTGACGACATGATGACTGGGATGGCTCAGATTGAGGAGCATGAGGCTTGGCCGCTGCTCTCGAGGTTGCCGGTGATGTTGATGGTGCAGATCGGATTGACCCGTATACGCGTTAGCGACCTGTTGGAGTTGAAGGCAGGGCAGGTTCTGACGAGTGAGTGGTCTGAGCTGCGAGACGTTCCTCTATCGGCAGGGCAGGTGCGACTGGGGTGGAGTGAGTTTGAAGTTTCGAGTCAGAGACTGAGCGTTCGATTGACACAGCTGGCTTAAGCGAGAGGATGCGAATGAGTTTTACGGTAGTGGCATATGGGAAGAACGGAAGGCACGAGACGGCGGGGCTGGCGGCATGGATGCTCGGTTGGCTGCGTGGCTTGGGTGTGCAGGGCAAAGGGATGCAGCGGCAGATGAAGCTGCTCGAGACCTTACCGTTAGGCGGGAGACGGCAGTTGATGCTGGTCGCTTGCGGCGGAAGACGGTACCTGGTGGGTAGTGGAGCAGAGAGTGTGACGACCATTGTTTGTGTCGATGCAGATGCAGAGGCGAACTGCGTTGGCGATGGGAGTGCAGGCCTGTGAGGACACGTCTGCTGGTTGGGTTGATGTTGGCAATGTTGTTGGGTGCGCCGATTGCCTACGCAGCGGATGCTGGGGGAGCGCCGGTGAGTGCGGTGGCCCGAGGCAAGGATTCCTTTTGGGTGAAGTCTGCGCACGGCAGCAAGGTGACGGTACGCAATGCAGCGGCGAAAGAGAGTAAGACGACGGCTGCGCCAGTGGTGCCAGAGTCGATTGCTGCGCAGTTGCAGGGGAGCAAGAGTGTCCCGTGGTCGATCGTGGTTGGGTTGACGCTGCTTACGCTGCTGCCGGCCCTCCTGCTTTCGATGACTCCGCTAGTGCGCCTGCTGGTGGTATTTCATTTTTTGCGGCAGGCATTGGGAACGCAGACGGCGCCTTCGAACCAGGTGCTGATGGGACTGGCGCTTATGATGACGTGGTTTCTGATGCAGCCAGTGTTGCTGCAGGTCGAGCAGCAGGCAGTGGTGCCATACCAGGCGGGAACCCTATCCGGAATGGAAGCGATGGATCGTGGGTTGCAACCAGTCAAGCAGTACATGCTGCGCTATGCGCGGGAGAAGGATCTGGCCGTGTTTGCAGCCGCGGGCATGAGTGCGCGACCAGCGACGAAGCAGGACCTGCCGATCCAGGTGGTGGTGCCGGCGTACATCCTGAGTGAGTTGAAGGCAGGCTTCCAGATTGGCGCTGTATTGTTTCTGCCGTTTTTGCTGGTGGACCTGGTGGTGGCAAGTGTGACCACCTCGATTGGCATGATGCAGCTGCCGCCGGTGGTGGTATCCACTCCGCTGAAGATACTGCTGTTTGTGATGGTGGATGGCTGGCACCTGCTGGCTGACCAGTTGATTAAAAGTTTCTAGCGTACGGGAGGCAGTGTGTATGGGACCGGACCAGACAGTAGAGATCATGCGGAGGTTGCTGGTGGAGGCGATGGTGCTGAGTGCGCCGTTACTGATCTCCGCTGCGCTGATCAGCCTGCTGGTGAGCTTGCTGCAGACGTTGACAGGAGTGCAGGAGCAGACGCTGACGGCCGTGCCTCGGCTGGTGGTGGTGTTTGGGGTGTGCATGGCTTCGCTGCCATGGACGATCCATCGGCTGGTGAACTTTACGTTGCGGCTGTTCACGGACTTTCACCGGTACCTGGGGTAATGCGATGACGGGTGAGGTAAGCGGGTTGATTGCAAATTGGCCGCAGTATCTGACGGCGGCGCTGCTGGTAATGATCCGGCTGAGCGGGTTGATGGTGTTTGCTCCGGTGTTCTCTTCGGCTGCATTGGCTCCGCGCATCAAGGCGGGCTTCGTGATCGCGTTGACGGTGTTGCTGGCACCCGCAGTGGCTGTGGTTCCAGGGGCGCAGGCGGTGTTGAGTATGGGGTCGGTGCTGGGAGAGTTGGGTGTGGGGCTGGTGTTTGGGCTGTCGCTCTCGATGTTGAATGAGGCATTGATCTTTGCGGGTGCGTTGCTGGGGATGCAGTTCAGCTTCTCGCTGGTGAATCTGATGGACCCAAACTCGAAGGTGGAGACGCCGGTGCTGGGCCAGATGATGGGCTGGCTGGGCATCCTGGTGCTGCTGGGTACAGGGTTGGACCGGACCCTACTGGCAGGGATGGTACGCAGTTTCTGCGTCGTGCCGGTGGGACATGGGGCGATGCAGGCGAAGACCGGGATCGCAATTGCCGGGATGGCGAGTGGGATCTTTATGGCGGGGTTGCAGCTTGCGGCTCCGGTGATTGCAGCGGCGTTGACGGTGGAGGTGACGATTGCACTGGTAGCGAAGCTGGCTCCGCAGCTGCCGACGATGGTGGTGAGTGTGCCATTGAAGACGATTGCGTCGTACACGGTATTAATTGGCAGCTTGGCGGTTTGGCCGGGATGGATTGAACGGCACTTTGCGGCGCTGCTGGATAGCGCGGGCAAGCTGATGGTGACGCCTTGAGCGAAAAGGGGACAGAGCAAGCTACACCGCAGCGGAAGCAGAAAGCCCGTGAACGCGGCGACATTGTTCGAAGCCGTGAGCTGCTCTCTGCGGTAGCGATGCTGGGTGGTGTGGTGATGCTGGGCGGGATGGCGCATGGATTCGTGGGCGACTGGGGGAGGGTGTATTTGGAGAGCCTGCGGTCAGCGGCGGTGGGTGAGGTGGCGGAGGAGAGCTGGAGCATTGCGGTGCGGAGAATGCTGGCGCCAGCATTGTTTCCGGTGGGGTATGTAATGGCTGCGAGCTTTAGCGCTGCACTGGCTGTTGGCATTGCGCAAGGGGGTGGCGTATCAGTCCATCCAAACGCCGTGGCAATGAAGTTCTCTCGGTTGAACCCCGTGACGAACCTGGGCAACCTGTTCAGCTTGCGCTCGGCGATCCGTTCGGTGAAGTCGCTGGTCCCTGCGGCGGTGATGGTGGGGTTGGGCTGGGGCGCGTTGAAGACGGTGATGTTGCCGATGCCGGTGATGAGCCTGATGCGGCTGCCCGCTACCTTCTCGATGGCATACCGGCTTGCGCTGGATGCAGCGTGGGTGACGCTGGCGTGGTCGGCACTGGACTATGCGATGGAGTGGAAGAGCTGGAACGATCGGCTGAAGATGAGCAAGCAGGAGATGCGCGAAGAGATACGCGACGCGATGGGCAACCCCCAGATCAAGATGCGGGTGCGGCAGATCCAGATGGCCATGCGGCGACGCAAGGTGAAGGCGGACATGAGCCGGGCCAGCGTGGTGATTACCAATCCGACGCACTATGCGGTGGCACTGGAGTTCAGCTTCGAGACGATGCAGGCACCAACTGTACTAGCTAAGGGGCGAGACCTACTGGCAGCGGAGATTCGTGAGGAGGCGCGCTGGCTGGGGATTCCGCTGATCGAGAATCCTCCGCTCGCACGGAGTCTATATCGAACGGTGGAGCCGGGACAATCGATTCCGTTTGATCTGTATGCGGCGGTGGCGGGAATTCTGGCGTACCTGTACCGGCAAAAAGTGGAAGAGCGCAAGCGTGACAAGCGTCATGCCGAAGCGATGCGACAGCAAGGTGCGATGCGGGGTGTGAGTCGTTCTCGAGTCGCAGAAGGCTTTGGAGGTGGGATGTGAGCGTCGCAGCGGTTGAAGAGAAGGGAAGTTTCGGAATGAAGAAGATGCAGGTGTTGTTGCTGCCGATTACGGCGATTGGCATGGTGTTCGTCATGCTGGTGCCGGTGCCGAGTTTTGTGCTGGACCTGTTGTTGGCGGCCTCGATTACGGCCTCGGTGATTGTGTTTTTGACTGCCGTGCAGATACGGCGGGCGGTGGACTTCTCGGTATTTCCTACGCTGCTGTTGTTGCTGACGCTGTTTCGTCTGTCCTTGAATCTCGCTTCGAGCCGCCGGATTCTGCTGCATGGACATGAGGGGACGCAGGCTGCTGGTGCGGTGATTGAGGCGTTCGGGCACTTTGTCGTGGGCGGGAATTATGTGGTGGGGTTCGTACTGTTTCTGGCCTTGATCGCGATCCAGTTCCTGGTGGTGAGCCATGGTGCGGTGCGGACGGCGGAGGTGACGGCACGCTTCACGCTGGATGCTTTACCGGGTAAGCAGATGGCGATCGATGCGGACATGAATGCCGGGTTGATTGATGAGCAGGGCGCGAGGAAGCGTCGACAGGTGATTGCTCGAGAGGCTGAGTTTTATGGTGCGATGGACGGCGCAGCGAAGTTCAATCAGCGGGATTCGCTGGCGACCATTCTGATTACGGCGATCAACATTCTGGCGGGGCTTTTGATTGGCGTATTACAGCAGGGGGTGGATGTTGCAACGGCGTTGAAGACCTACACCATTCTTACGGTGGGCGATGGGCTGGTAACGATTATTCCGAGTTTGCTGGTCTCGATTGCGGGCGGCATGATTCTAACGCGCGCATCGTCCTCCGGCACGTTGAACGATGAGCTGGGGACGCAGCTATTACGAGGGCGGAATACGCTTTGGATTGCGTGTGGTGTGCTGCTGGCGCTGGCTTTGATTCCTGGGTTGCCGAAGCTTTCGTTTGTGCTGATGGCGGCTGGTGTGGCGATGATGGCGCGCAGACTTCCGGCGGAGAAGGATGAGGCCCAGGTGTTGGCCGAGGAGGCGGCAGAGGCCGCAGGTGTCAAGGCAAAGTCCACGGAGGAGGTGAAGGGCGAGAACCTGGCTTCGCTGCTGAAGATGGATGAGCTGACGCTGGAGATCGGCTTCCAGTTGATCTCGTTGGTGGATGAGAAGCAGGGTGGGCAGATGCTGAACCGCGTACGGGCACTGCGGCGGCATCTGGCAACGGAGTTGGGCTTCATCGTTCCGGCGGTGCATATTACGGACAATCTGCGATTGAAGCCGCGAGAGTACGTGGTGAGTCTGCGCGGGGTTGAGATCGCCCGCTGGCAGACGGAGCAGAACTTCCTGCTGGCGGTGAACTCCGACCCGAAGGCGCGTGCGCTGCCGGGAGTGGAGACGCGGGAGCCTGCGTTCGGGGTGCTGGCGCGTTGGATCCAGCCGGGGCTGGAGGACTCGGCGCTGGCTGCTGGGTATTCCGTGGTAGACCAGACGACGGTGATCGGCACGCATCTTGGCGAGCTGATTCGGCGTCATGCGCATGAGCTGCTGGGGCGGCAGGAGGTGAAGCGGCTGCTGGACAGCATGAACGAGAGCTATCCGAAGCTGGTGGAGGAGCTGATTCCGAAGCTGATGTCGCTGGGCGAGGTGCAGCGGGTGCTGCAACAGCTGCTGCGAGAGCAGGTGTCGATTCGTGACCTGGGAGCAATCCTCGAGGTACTGGTGGAGGCAGCGCAGCAATCCAAAAATCTGGTGCACCTGGTGGAGAGCGTTCGACAGTCGCTGGGGCGGGGGCTGATCCATCCCTTGCTGGATGGCGAGGGTGGCCTGCGAGTGCTGATGCTGGAGCAGGGTCTGGAGACGGAGCTGGTGAATACGTTTGATCCTCAAGCGAGTTTGCTGCTGGGAGATGGGTCGCGTCCGTCGGGTGTGCCGGCGGACTTTATGAAGCGGCTGGTGGAGTCTGTGAAACGCCTAACCGGAGGAGGGTCGAGTGCGGCACTTCCCGTGCTTCTCATTCCAAGTCCAGCCCGCTATCACGTGCGGCGTTGGTTGGAGCCATTTCTGCCAAAGGTGACAGTACTGGCTCCGGCAGAGATACCACCAGAGATTCGGGTTCGTAGCGTTGGGACAGTTGGTTAGCAACAGATTGTGGTTTGAAGAGGAGAAAGCGAATGGCTACAGGAGAGTGGATGAACCCTACAATGCTACAGGGATTGGCGAAGCGAAACGGTCTGTCGACGGGTCAGTCTTTATTTGAAGACGGCAGGTATGAGGATGGCCGGTTTGAAAACGGCAGCGAACTGGCGATGCTGGCACCACTTGAGCCGCTGTTCACTCCCTTTACCGGCGACACGGCGGCCGAGAGTCTGTTGCTGGGCACAAGCGCCGCCAGCGTGATGAGTGTCGCCACCGATCGCGACCAGATGTTGGTGGAGCACCTGCCTACGGTGCGGTATATCGCACGCCGAATCCATGAGCGATTGCCACAGCATGTGGAGCTGGATGACCTGGTGTCGGCTGGGGTAGTGGGATTGATCGATGCGTTTGCGAAGTTCGACCATAGCAAGAAGGTGCAGTTCAAGAGCTATGCGCAGTTCCGGATACGCGGTGCGATCCTGGACTCGTTGCGAACGCTGGACTGGAGCCCGCGCGAACTACGCCGCAAGGGACGCGCCGTGGAAGAGGCGATCCGCTCGGTGACACAGCGGCTGGGACGCGCTCCGGGCGAGCAGGAGATTGCGGGCGAGATGGAGCTGAGTCTGGATGACTACCAGCAACTGCTGGGCGACCTGAAGGGTTTGGAGATCGGCAGCCTGCATATGGAGCGGTCAGAGGACTCTGGCGATGAAGAGCTGGCGTATATTCCTGGGTCGCCGGAGGATGACCCGCTGTTCCTTTGCCTGAAGGGCGAGTTGAAGCAGCGGTTGATTGACGCGATTGAAGAGCTGCCGGAGAAGGAACGAATGGTGCTGACGCTGTACTACTACGAGGAGCTGACGATGAAGGAGATCGGGCAGACCTTGGGCGTAGTGGAATCGCGTGTGTCGCAGATCCATTCGTCTGCCGTGGTGCGATTGCGGGTGGCGTTGGCCGGTCTTAAAAGCGGTGGTACCGCAGCGCAGAAGCCGATCCGGGGAAGCGCCGCGGTTCGTAGATCGAAGGCAGTGCAACGGTAAGGAAGGGTGCTGCGCACGATGACGATGGTGAAGACGACAGGACGGACATTAGAGAAGCAACTGGAGCAGGAGAGCATCGACGCGATGTTTGCAGCGGTGCAGGTTGGAGACGGCCCTGCCAGCGCAGAGTTGTCCAATGAAGCTGAAGCTTACAACTTTGGACGCGCGGGACAGATCAATAACGAGCAGATGCGCGCCATCAGCGGCGTGAACAATCTGTTTGCCAGGAACCTGATGGACACCCTGGGGGGCTGGCTGCGGACAGAGTTTGATGTACGGCTGGTGGCTGGGGAGCAGTTGCCGTATGGAGATTTTGTAGAACGCCTTACCAAGCCGATGTACGTCTGCTCGATTGTGCTGGAGCCGTTCGACGCGTTGGGGTTGATGGAGCTGGACCTGATGCTGGCACTGCCGATCCTGGATCTGCTGATGGGCGGAGTTGGTGGAGCAGGCAGTGCGCGGGAGGTAACGGACATTGAAGAGACGATTCTGGCAACTGTCGTGGAGCGCATCGTTCAGGAGCTGAATGTCGCATGGAAGCCGTTCGGGCTGGAGATGGCGATGCAACGGCGCGAGGGAGAAGAGCAGATTGAACGGATCATGACGTCGCTGGAGAAGACGTTGTGCGTCGGGTTTGAAGTACGCATGCCCGGGACGCTGGGGATGATCAACCTGTGCTTTCCGGCGTCGGTGCTGAATGCGATTCTGCGGCGGATGGTGGCCGAGGCTGGACGTCCGCGCCGGCGTGCCGGTGAGGCGAGAAAGCGGATGCGAGAGCTGATGGGAGAGACGATGGTGGGCGCAGTGCTGCAATTTCCGCCGATGAAACTGCGGGCACGCGAGCTGGCATCCCTGGCACCGGGGTCGGTATTGCGTCTGCCGCTGCCGAAGCATGCCGACGCTGAGTTGCGTATCGGCGGACTCTGCCTGGGCCGGGCGCAGCCGGTGCGGACCGGAGAGCATCGCGGCGCACAACTGGAGTCTGGTGGTCGGAGAGAGATGACGCTGGCAAGTGGAGGTGTGCAGTGAATGAAGCTGTAGAGCGAGACGATGCGATGCAGGGACAGGGAGCGCTGAGCAGTCTGGACCTGCTGTATGACATTGAGCTGGATGCGACGTTGCAGTTTGGCGCGCGGGAGATGCCGCTGCGCGAGGTGCTGGAGTTGGGCCCTGGAGATGTCGTGGAGTTGAACCGGCATGTCTCAGAGCCAGTGGACCTGGTGGTGGGGGACAGAATTATTGCGCGCGGCGAGGTAGTCGTTGTAAGCGGCAACTTCGCACTGCGTATTACCGAAGTATCGACGCCGCAGATGCGGCTGGAGAGCATACGATGCCTGGTATAAGTTTCGGACGGGAGATGGGCGGCGATGCAAAGCGCTTTGCTTCGCGCGTTGATGACGCGTTGTTGGGGCAGGATGTGTATGGGCCAGTAGGACTCTTCGAAGCCAGTGCTGCAGAACAAGGGCCGAGAGGCTGCGGAAGCGTCGAGTGCACGGGGGGGTGGACGCGGCCGTGGCGTAGCAAGAAACGTCCTATTTTTGAAGGGCACTGGGGATGCAGCGGACGCTGCGTTCTTGCCATGGTTCGGGCGGCCATGCGGCGCGAGACGGGCGACCGCAGGGCTGTCACAGAAACCGCCGGCTCGCACCGCCATCGGGTGCCGCTGGGACTGGTCATGCTGGCACAGGGGTGGATCACGCATCCGCAACTGAAGGCTGCGTTGCAGGCGCAGCGGCAGAGTGGCAGCGGACGGATTGGCGATTGGCTGGTGTCGGAGTGCGGCCTGGAAGCAGAGCAGGTAACACGGGGACTGAGCGTGCAGTGGAGTTGCCCGGTGCTCTCGACGGAGGGCTTTTCCGCACAGGCGATGGCGCTGGTGATGCCGCAGCGGTTTGTGCAGGAGTTTGGAATGGTGCCGCTGCGGGTGGCGGGAGGGCGACTGTTGTATCTAGGCTGCGACGACCGGCTGAACGCCTCCGTGGCCTATGCCGTGGAGCAGATGACCGGGTTGAAGGTGGAGAGCGGATTGGTCGATGGCGTTCAGCTAACAGCGGCCAAAGCCAATTTGCTGAATGCGGACGCAGTGCAGACTAACCTGGAGGCGGTCGCGGATGAGGACTCGCTGGCAGCGCGGATGACCGCAATCCTGGAGCATCGGCAGCCTCTGGCGGCACGTCTGGTGCGACTACACCAGTACTACTGGCTGCGGCTTTGGCTGGAGAGTGGGACCAGGGGGCTGGCAGGAAGTTTGCCAAGGAGTACGGAGGACATGCAGGACTGCTTATTTACCGTTGGGAGTGCGGCTTAGAGACGGTTGTGAGTGATTGGCAACAATGCGAAAGGCCTGGCAGATGCCGGGCCTTTTGTTGGTTGATTTGTAGATAGAACAATGTTTCTTAGTAGGTCGATGCGGAAAGGGGACGGGTCTCGTCGAAGGCGGGGTTGCTGATGCTGGCGCTATCCTGTGCCGGCCCGAGGCCGAGCTTAATGATGGCGCGAGAGTCTGGGACGAGCATGGTCTGCCAGCCGTTATCGCCCTGCAGCTTCTGCATGGCAGACTGGGTGGGGCTGTCCCATACACCGGAGGGTTGACCGCCGAGGTAGCCAGACCTGATGAGTGCGACCTGAATCTCAGTGGCGCGGTCGGACTCGATGCTGGCCTGGCCGGAGCGCTTTCCCACTGGCTTGGCACGCTTATTGTTGAAGAGCTTTTGCGAGGTTGGACCACGGCGGGCATGGCTGAGAGCAAAGGACGGAACTGCCATCGTCAGAAGGAGAGTCGAGTTAAGAACAATCCGGGAAAACCGCATGGTTGCTGGATACCTTTTTGTAGAAGCTCAGATCGCGCGGAACCGTTTGACTAATCTATTCCGTGATTAGATTATCTGGAGGTTACTGTTGTTGCAATAGAAAAAGTTGCCTAAATTGAGTACTTTTTTCTGGTTTGGTGACAATTCGAGTCGCAAATGGGGGGAGTAGGCGCTGATTCGCACCTGCTCCCCTCTTCGTTTCAGTTCTACTGCAAGGTTCCGCCCACATATGTATTGCCGGGACGCTGGGGGTAGTTGACGACAAAGACAACGTCATCCTTGGATTTGAGCTTGGCGACAATGGCCTTGTAGCTGGCTTCGTCGGTGACCGGTATTTTGTTGATGGCGGTGATGACGGCACCCTTGCCGAGGTTGATCTCGTCGGCGAAGGAACCGGGGCGAACGCTGGTGACCATAACGCCGCCGGAGACGCCGAGCTTCTTGGCGACCGGGGGCGGGACGGCAGAGACGGTGATGCCGAGGGTGCTCTGTCCAGCATCGGACTCCTGCGGGCCGGGAGCATCTTCTGCATCTGCGCCTGCCAGTTCGGCATAGGTCTTAGCGCGATCGCCGATGTTGACCGAAGCGGTGCTTTGCTTGCCGGAGCGGATATAGCCAAGTTTGACGGCAGACCCAACCTTGCGGGAGGAGATGTCGTTGACCAGGTCGTCGCCGTCCTTAATGTTGCGGCCGTCGATGGAGACGATGACGTCGCCGGGCTGGAGACCCGCCTTGGCGGCACCACCGCTGGGGCTGATCGTGGCAACGATCACTCCGTTGGTAAAGCCATACATCCGGCCGACAGCGGACGAGACAGCAGGCTGGAAAGAGATACCGATGGAGCCACGGGTGACCTTATGGTCGGGTCCGATGAGCATGTTGTAGACCGACGCGATGATGTTGGACGGCATGGCGAAGCCGACGCCCTGCGAGCCCATGGACTGGGTGTAGATGGCGGTATTCATGCCAACGACGTTTCCGGCCATATCGACCAGCGGACCACCCGAGTTGCCGGGGTTGATGGCTGCGTCGGTCTGGATGAAGCGCTGGAACTGGCTCTGCGAGACGCCGTTGGGACTGGGTTCGTCGATGGAACGGTTCTTGGCGGAGACGATACCGGCGGAGACGGTCTGTGAGAGACCGAAGGGGCTGCCGATAGCAAGAACCCAGTCGCCGACCTGTGAGCCGTCGGAGTTGCCAAGCTTGACGAAAGGCAGAGGATCCTTGGTGTCGATCTTGATGACGGCGATGTCGGTGTCTTTGTCGACACCGACGACTCTGGCTAGACGACCCTGATCGCTGGAGCCGTTATCGAGGTCGGTGGAGAGCTTGACGTAGATCTTATCGGCCTTGTCGACGACGTGGTTATTGGTAATGATGTAGCCGCGGGGGTCTACGATGAAGCCCGAACCTAGGGCGCGGCGCTCATTGCCAGAGGCGTCATCTTCGCCATCGCCACCCTGACCACCGCCCTGGCCGCCGAAGAAGCGGTTGAAGAAGTCCTGCATGTCGCCCTGGTTGGGCTGACCATCTTCACCCTGGCCTTTGGGTACTGCCTGGCCGCGACGGCGGGGAGTCTTCGCGGTGGACTGCTTGGGGAGCGACTCGGTGTTGATGTTGACGACAGCCGGGCCGACCTGCTTGACGATCTGCGAGAAGCCGTTCGAAAGCGCGGCTGGGGACGGGATGATAAGAGGCTTGGCGTCGGACGTGTCAAAGCCCTGCTCTTTGCCACTGACAGTATGGGTTAGGACCGACCCGGCGAGGATGCCGACGGTGAAGGTGGCGAGCAAAAGAAAGGTGGTGGTAAGGCGACGGCCGCGAATTCTTTGCAGCAAAGTGGTTGCAGTATTGTTCGATGTGTTCATGCTTCGGTCTAACCTCATTCTTGCGGTGTTTCGCGGTGGGCGACTGCTCGTTTTACGTTGCGTGTCTACGGCGAACGCTTCCGGCGAAAGTCTAAGTATAGTCACGGGAGCCGTAAGTCTTCCTTGTTTGAGGGCAGACTCAGCGTTCCGGTTGGTTAGACGCACAGATTTGGGAAAAAGTGTCAGCGCGTAGGCCGTGGCGCGAACTGTCAGACCCGACATCAAGCCGGAGGGATGGGGGTAGGGCTGAGGAACTCAATGATGGCAATTCCGACAAGGATTAGGGCGGCCCCGATGAGGGAACGGGGGCCAAGCTGCTCGTGCAGGAAGAGCAGGGAGGTCAGATAGGCAAAGACTGGCTCTAAAGTGAGCAGAACTGCGGTGTGGGTAGGGGGAATATATTGTTGCGCCCAGCTTTGAATGGTGAAGGCAGCGGCGGTGGCCAGCAGGCTGGTTACGGCTAGGGCGATGAGCAGGCGGGGAGTGACAGTAAGGTGTAAGGCTCCACCAAGGGGGAGGGTGATAGCCATACAAAGGGCGGCAAAACCGATTTGAAGGGTGGCGATCTGGGCGGCAGGCAGGTTAGGGGAAAAGTGCGCCAAGGCGATGAGGTGGGCTGCGAAGGCGATGGCACAGGCCAGGGTAAGCAGATCGCCGATGCCGATGGTGGTGAAGACGTCCGAGATGTGAGTGCCTGCGGGAGTGGTGAGGAGCAGAAGTCCTGAAAATGCGAAGAGAGTGCCGAGTACTGCGTTCCAACCCGGGGCGTGGGCTCCGGCGGGGCGAAAGGCGCGGAAGATGGTGAAGCAGGGTACAAAGACCACAATGAGGCCGGTGATGAAGGCGGACTTGGCGGGTGTAGTACGGGCCAGCCCTGCGGTCTGAAACTGATATCCCGCAGCCAAAAAAATGCCCACCACCAGACCGGAGAGAACGGTTTGACGGCTCAAATTGCGAAGTTGGCGATAGTTGAGGATGGCCATGGCGAGGAAGGCCAGGGCCATGCGGATGAGATTGAAGAGAAGCGGAGAGACGTCCTGTAGTGCGTCTTTGACCAGCGCGAAGGTTGCGCCCCAGATGGCTACGACGACGAGCAGGAGGAGATGGGCAAGGGTGCTATTGCTGAGGCGGCGGGTTGCCGGAGCGGTACTACTCATCGGCATCGTCGTCGATGTAGGTGGGGTGGATGGAGTTATCGGCTACGGTGTTGGATTGGCGGGTGTAGACGACCTCGCCGTTGACGATGGTCTCGAGTACCTGAGTGCGGAGTATCTCCTGCGGAGTGGCTTTGGTGATGTCACGATCCAGCACGACGAGATCGGCAAAATAGCCGGGGGCGAGGATGCCCTTGTTCTTCTCTTCAAACTCGGCGAAGGCGCTGGCCTGGGTGTAGGCGTAGAGCGCCTGGCTGAGGGTGATCTTCTCCTGCGGCTGATAGGTCATCGTCCCGGCCTCGTTCTGACGAGTGATGGCAGAATAGAGACCGCGGAAAGGGTCGATGGACTCGACGGGGTAGTCGGTGCCGAAGACGAGAGTGATGTGATGGTCGAGGAAAGACTTCCAAGCATATGAAAGCTTGACCCGTTCTGGGCCGAGACGGTCGGGTGCCCAATTCATGTCCGTAAGCAGGTGACTGGGCTGCATGGAGGCGATGATGCCTTCCGACTGGAAGCGGGCAAAGTCTGTTGGGAGCAATACCTGTGCATGCTCGATGCGATAGCGCAGGTTGTTCTGGCTTGCCGAGTTGGCGTTTGGAGCGACCTGTTCAGCGGCGGCGTAAGCGTTGAGGGCCATGGTGTTAGCGTGATCGCCGATGGCGTGGAAACCGAGTTGGAAACCGGCGGCGGCTCGCTCTGTCGCAAGCTGGTTAAGGGCGTCCTGAGTGTAACGGGGGATTCCGGAGTTAGTAGGTTCGTCGGCGTACGGGCTATCGAGCGCGGCTGTTCGGGAGCCGAGGGAGCCATCCATAAAGCCTTTGAGCATGCCGAGATGAAGGAGAGGATCGTTGGCGGGATGGCTGGCGCGGCGTTCTTTCAGGACAGGAAGTGGGGTCGCGAAGGCGAGCCACTCTGAAACGCGAAGGTGGAGTTGGTGAGCGTGCTCGAGCTCTTCGAGGGCGAGAAAATCGTCCCAGTCGGAGTTATCCTGAACGGAGGTGACGCCGTGGGCGAGGACGTCGGCTATGGCGTAGTTAAGGGCTTTGCGGCGCTGCTCCAGGGATAGGGCTGGGATTTTTGAGCGGACCAGAGTAAGGGCAGAGGACTCGCGAATGATTCCGGTGGGGGTGCCGGAGGCGTCGCGGTCGATCTTTCCGCCGGCGGGGTCGGGAGTGGCGCCGGAGATTCCGGCGGCGACCAGCGCAGCGGAGTTGACGATGGCTATATGGCCGTCGGTGCGGCTGAGGATGGCGGGATGCCCGGCGGTGACGGCGTCCAGGTCCTGCCGGGTGGGAAGGGTCTTCGACGCCCAGAGGGTGTGGTCCCAGCCGCCGCCCTGCACCCATGCTCCGGCGGGAAGTGTGGCGGCGAAGGATTGGATGCGGGACTTCATCTCGGCCAGAGAGGGGACGTGATCCAGGTCCACGGTGAGCTTCTGCTGGCCGGCGTAGGCGATGTGGGTGTGGGCGTCGTTGAAGCCGGGCATGACAAAGGCGTTGTTGAGGTCGACGACCTTGGTGGAGGGGATCTTGAGGGCTTCGATTTGTGCGTCGGTGCCGACAGCGAGGATGGTGCCGACGGCGACGGCGATAGCAGAGACGCGATTTGGGGAGGCACTGAGCAGGTTGGTGCCGGTGAGGATATTGCCGTGCAGGAAGATAGTGTCCGGCGCAGGGCGGGGCTGTTGGGCGCAGAGGGGCAAGGCAGAGACGAGGCAGAGGGCGGTCAGGATGGAAGGCTTCACGAGGTGGAGTGTATCAAGAGGCGATGGTCAGATGGTGCTGGCGTCGGCGATACGGTGAGCGGTGTCGAGGACGGTAAGGAGGATGCGGCGAAGGGCGGTCTCGCGGCCGGTGGGGTCGAACCACTCCTGGAGGGTGTGTATGCCGCCACCCATGCCGCCGGCTCCGAGTGCCATGGCAGGGATACCGAGGGCCAGGGGGATATTGGCATCGGTGGAGCCGATACGTGGTTCGGAGTGGAGGGTGAGGTGGCGGTCCACGGCGCGGAGAGTGTGGAGGAGCGGAGAGTCGTCCGGAAGCGCTCCAGCTGGTCGGCTGCCGATGACAGTAATCTCCAACTTGGGGGCTGGACGTGCGGGTCGTTGGCGAGTGGATTCGCGAATGGCGGTGTGGAGGGTAGCGTCGAGCAGGCGGCGCACCTCGAGTTCGGTAGAAGTGAGCTGGCCGGGGTCGGTGGAGCGAAGGTCCAGCAGCGCGGTGGCGGACTCGGGGATGGAGTTACTAGAGGTGCCACCGGAGATGTGGCCGACGTTGATGGTGGTGCGAGGGGTGGTGGGGAGTCTCAGGTGGGCGATATCGGTGAGGGCGCGGCTGAGAATAAGGATGGGGTTGGGTATCCCGGCGTCGGTCCAGGAGTGCCCGCCCTGCCCGGTGAAGGTGACGCGGAGGCGGCGGCTGCCGAGGCCGCGGGTGACGACGGTGTTAGTGCCTCCGCCCTCCAGCGCGAATGCGGCGGCGATGCGATTGTGGTAACGGCCGCTGGTGAAGAGGTGGCGCATGCCGCGGAGGTCGCCCTCGCCCTCTTCGCCTACGTTGGCGGCAAAGAGCAGGGGGATAGGGGGCGCGATCTGGGCGTAGCGTAATGCGGCGGCGATGGCGAGTAGAGCGGTGAGGCCGGCGGCGTTGTCGCAGATTCCGGGGGCGAAGATGCGTGGGGATTCGGGGTCTTCGACGGGCTGGCAGGGTGTGCCGGGAGCAAAGACTGTGTCGAGGTGGGCGGAAATCAGAAGGTGTGGTTGGGGGATCTCCGGCAGGTTTTCGGGCTGCAACTCAGCCAGGGCATTTCCTTCGTCATCAATGTGGAGATTCGTAAGGCCAAGGTCGTGGAAGCGGTCGAGAAACCAGACTGCGCGGGCTTGTTCATGGAAGGGAGGTGCAGGGATATTGACCATCTCCAACTGCCATTTGCGGAGCTGTGGCTGGTGAAGGTGCAGCCAGTGGAAGGCGCGGTGGACTGGGGTGAGGCTGGCGAGCCGTGCGATGCGGCGTTGAGCGGTAGCGGCTGGCATCAGAGGGCCGCCTTTGGGACACCGGGATTCTCTTTATATTGGACCTCTATCAGGAAGAGGCCCTGCGCCGGTGCGGTTGGCCCGGCGGCGGCGCGGTTCTGGGTGGCCAGGATATGGGGGATGGAATCGGAGAGAATGCGACCGCAGGCGGCTTCCACGAAGGTGCCAACGAGATTGCGAACCATGTGATGGAGGAAACCGTTGCCGGAGATCCGGTAGGTGAGGAGGTTCGGCTCGAAGGTCCAGTTGGAATGGTGGATGATGCGGATATTCGTGGCGTGAATGGGTTCTTTCGCCGGATCAATTTCGCTGGCGGTTTGCTTGCGGGTGGCCTGATCGGGGTCCGAGGCGGCGAAGGAGGTGAAGTCGTGGGTGCCAAGGATGGCCTGGGCGGCCTGCTGGAGAGCGTTGTAATCGAGCGGAAGATGGCAGTCCCAGATGTAGGGGGCGAGCATAGGGGAGCAGATTTCAGGCATGGGATCAGTGCGGAAGACTTCGGCTGTCGCTCTGGTTAGCGGACGGGCAGGGAAGATGCGGTACTCGTAGGTTTTGCCGATGGAGCTGTGGCGGGCATGGAAGCCCGGCTGCGCGGGTTCGAGGGAGAGGATGCGGATGGCGGGGGGCAGGGCACGGTTCAGGGCCCGATGGAGGTTGGAGGCAGGGATGGGGATGGAGGTCGAGAAGGAGGCAACCTGGCCTAACGCGTGGACCCCGGAGTCGGTGCGTCCGGAGCCCTGGGGGAGGACGGTCTCGCTGGTGACGTGCTGGATCGCCTGGGCGAGGGTGCCCTGGATGGTGGGCAGGCCGGGTTGAATCTGCCAGCCGTTGAAGCCGGTGCCGTCGTAGGCGAGGATGGATTTCCAGAGGGTCATAAAGAGTGCTCTTTGGACGGTATCACGGTAGGGAGCGGTGTTTGGCGTGGAGGAGAAGCGAAAGAAACGACAAAGGTTGTGTTTCTTTGCCGGGTTTCAGTGTTCCAGATAGAAGTAGCAGCGTCGTTGGTATACTTATCGGGTCGCGAACACACAAAGTGTCCTTTTTTCTTTTTCAGCTTTTCAGCGTACTGGCTTTGGAATCAGCCTGAATAGCAGGTTGGGAGCAAAGTGTGGGAACGAAGGCGAGAGACTGTGCGTATACCTCTGCCAAGTGCATTGCTGGATACCGTTGCCGGGCTGAAACGGAAGTTTCCGAGTCCTTACAGGCAGGCTGCGCGTCTAGTACGTATCGAGACATTCCTGGGACGGTGCACGTTGCCGTTTTGCGAGACCTTTAGCCAGAAGACGAAGTACTGCAACGACTCGAAGTATGCGGAAGTTGCAGTGGAAGTCGGAAGGCGATAGCAGTAAGCAATGTTTCAGCAGGCTAAACAGTCAGGATTCTGTTGTTTCCAGCAGGCTCAAGAGACAACGCACAAGAGATTTAAGAGTTGGAGAGCGCAACGTGAGATTAAAAGATATGCAGGCGGCGGCTAGCATTGGATTGCTGCTGATGAGCGTAAGTACACAACCAGTGCTTGCACAGCAGCAGGCGACACCAGCAGCGGCCACTCCCACGCAGACGGTAGTGAACGACACGACGGGTCAGGCAGGACTGCCGCAGGCCCCGCAACCGAAGCTCACGGAACCGCTCTACCTGCGAGGCACGGGACACGATTACTCGAAGGCAAAGGGGATGTTCCGGAACCCGATCGCGCCCTACACCCCGATTAGCGTGCCACTGCCCCGGACGGGCAATACTCCGCGTATCGATGCGCTGCTGCGGGACGGCACGATCTATCTGAGCCTTGCGGATGCGGTCGCGCTGGCGCTCGAGAACAACTACGACATTGCAATCGCACGGATCAACCTGGACATCGCCGATACCGATATTCTGCGGACCAAGGCGGGCCAAACACTGCGCGGTGTTTCGACCGGCACTGTGGCGAACACTCTGGGCGGCTCGACCTCGACGGTGACCGGCGGCGGTGGACCGGGCGGCACTTCAAGTGCAGCAGGCGGCAGTGGCGCGGGTGCATCCGGCCTGGTGCTGAGTACCAACGGCGGCGGACCTGCAGTTGAGAATCTAGATCCTGTACTGACGGGCACGTTGCAGTACGACGCTGCCAAGACGCAACAGACGACAACTTTTATTACCGGTACGAACCAGTTGGATCAGAACACCGGTACGTTTAATTTTGGCTATCAGCAGGGTTTTCTGACCGGCACGTTGCTCAACCTCACATTCAACAACGCCCGCACTACAACGAATAGCCAGCGCAGCAACTACAGTCCACAGTTGAACTCCAGCTTCCAGGCAAGGGCGACGCAGCACTTGCTACAAGGCTTTGGCCCCGGGGTCAACGGACGATTTATCCTGCAGGCGAAGAACGACCGGCGCATTACGGATTCGGCCTTCCGGCAGCAATTGCTGTTTACTGTAAACCAGGTGGAGAACATCTACTGGGGCCTGGTGAGTGCTTATGAAGACGAGCAGGCCAAGGAGCGGGCGCTCACACAGTCCACGCAGTTGACCTCGGATAACCGGAAGCAGCTGGAGATCGGTACGCTGGCCCCTCTGGATGTAGTGAATTCGGACAGCGCGCAGGCGACGGACAAGCAAGCACTGGTGGCTTCGAAGACAAACCTCGAATATCAGCAGTTGCTGATGAAGCAGGCAATCGCACGCAACCTGAACGATCCGATTCTGTCAAACGCACCCGTCGTTCCAACCGACCGCGTGGCGCTGGATCGGCTGCCCGAGGAGGATATGGGTGCCGAGGACCTGGTACGGCAGGCCTACACGAACAATCCGCAGATTGAGCAGGCTGTTCTAAATATGAAGAACAACCAGATCACAATTAAGGCCTTCAAGAATGGCCTGTTGCCGACTGTGGACGCATACGCGTACTACGGTGGAAGTGGTCTGGGCGGCGCGCAAAATTCGGCGCTTCAATGTACGACCACCGTTACGACTCCCACTGGCCCCGTGACGACAACCGCACCTTGCCCTCCTGGAACAGTAAGCACAAGCGGCTACAGCAGCGTACTAGGCAATGTGTTCAACAACTCCTACCCTGATAAAGGTGTGGGCGTGAATATCAACATCACGCTGCGAAACCGTGCGGCGCAGGCCGACCAGGCACGCTCGCAGATGGAGCTGCTGCAGTCGCAGATGCGGCTGCAGCAGCTCTACACACAAATTCGTATCCAGGTAACGAACGGTCAGTATGCGTTGACCAATGACCGAGCACAGGTTCAAGCGGCTACGGCATCGCGGGACTTCCAGTTGCAGAGTCTGGATGCTGAACAGAAGAAGTACAAACTGGGTGCTTCGACAACGGCCCTGGTCTTGCAGCAGCAGCGGAATCTGGCAACTTCGGAGAATACTCTGATTTCTGCGACCGCTGCTTACGCAAAGGACCGTGGCGCGTTGAGCCAACTGCTGTCGAACACGCTGGACCGCTACGGCATCAGCATTACAGATGCGGCGACCGGAGTGCTGAGCCAGACCCCGGTGATTCCAGGCCTGACGGCGCCGAGCGGACCGGCTACGGCAAAGCCGATCTCGAGCACACCTGCTCCGATCCCGCAGTAATCGTCAGCGTCGAGAGACGTGTTTCAACCTGTCCGTTTCATCAACCAGTTTTACCTATCCGTTTTACCAATCCAGGGCTGAGGAGATACTCCTCAGCCCTGGATTTGCTTTGGCAGGATATGTTTTTGATTTTGCGGGATTATTCGGGAGCTACTTCGAGGGAAACCCAGAGGTGAGTCAGGGTTTCGGATAGACTTATTGCTCAAAGCGCTAACAGTAAAGGTGTAATGTCAGAACTTATGAGCAGTGAGCACAGAAACTCTTTGGCGAAGGCTGCGTCGGCCTACCTGCGGTCTGCGATGCACCAGCCGGTGGATTGGATGGAGTGGGGGGACGAGGCTTTTGCCCTGGCCCAGAAGGAAGACAAGCCGATCCTACTGGACATCGGCGCGGTGTGGTGCCACTGGTGCCACGTGATGGACCGCGAGAGCTATGAGAGCGCAGAGACAGCGAAGATTATCAATGACCACTTTGTGGCGGTAAAGGTGGACCGCGACGAGCGTCCGGATGTGGATACACGCTACCAGGCAGCGGTCTCATCTATCAGCGGACAGGGCGGATGGCCGTTGACTGCGTTTCTGACCCCGGATGGGAAGCCTTACTTTGGCGGGACGTACTTCCCCCCTGAAGACCGGCATGGTCGCCCAGGCTTGAAACGAGTGCTGCTGACGATGGCGGAAGCCTTCCAGAAGCGCCGGGACGAGGTGAACGAATCGGCCAGCAGTGTCCTGGGCGCAATTGAGCACAATGAATCTTTTGTTGGACGGAGCGGCAACCCGGGGCCGGAGCTGGTGGCAAAGCTCGTAGATGGGGCGTTAAAGCAGTTCGATGCACGGTCCGGCGGGTTTGGATCGCAGCCGAAGTTTCCTCATTCGGGGGCGATTGATCTGCTGCTGGATGCTGCGTCGCGGGTATCGATCGGTGCGGGTACTGCGGTAGTGAATGACTCGGCCAAGCGGGCTGCTCTGGTGACATTGGACAAGATGCAGAAGGGTGGCATCTACGATCATCTTGCTGGAGGATTTCACCGCTACAGTGTGGACGACCGCTGGGTGGTGCCACACTTCGAGAAGATGTCGTACGACAACAGCGAGCTGCTGAAGAACTACGTCCACGCTTACCAGACCTTCGTGGAGCCGGAGAACGCGCGGGTGGCGCGGGAGATGATCCAGTGGATGGACGAGTGGCTCAGCGACCGGGAGCAGGGTGGGTTCTATGCCTCGCAGGACGCGGACTTCTCGCTGGACGATGATGGTGACTACTTTACGTGGACGCGGGACGAGGCGGCAGCTGTGCTCTCTCCGGAGGAACTGGCGGTCGCCGGAGCGTACTACGATATCGGCGAGATCGGCGACATGCACCACAATCCTGCGAAGAATGTGCTGCATGTCCGTACGACGATCCAGAGCGTAGCGCGCTCTAACCAGATTGAGCTGGAGGCCGCGAAGCAGTTGCTGGTCGAGGCAAAGAGCAAGTTGTATGCAGCACGGCTGGCGCGGCCTACTCCTTATGTGGATAAGACGGTCTATGTGGGGTGGAACGGGATGTGCATCTCCGCCTATATCGAGGCGGGGCGCGTGTTGGGTCTGCCGGAGGTGGTGGAGTTTGCGGTAAAGTCCGTGGACCGAATCTTGCGCGAGGCCTGGAGCCCGGAGCTGGGTGTGACGCACGTGGTTGCGTATGGTGAGCCTGCCCCAGATGTGCCAATGGAACGGCGTCGGGTGTCGGGTGTGCTGGAAGATTCGGTGTTCCTTGGGCACGCTGCGCTGGATGCCTGGGAGGCGACGGGCGAACTGAAGTACTACCAGGCCGCAGAGGATATTGCGGAGAGCATGATTGCGCGGTTCTATGACACGACAGGATGCGCTTTCTTCGATACCGAGCCAGCAATTGAGGGAGAAAAGCGGCTTGGGGCGCTTGGGACGCGGCGGAAGCCATTGCAGGACTCGCCTACTCCGGCAGGGAACCCCGTAGCCGCGGCGCTGCTGCTGCGGCTGGAGGCGTTGAACGGGCGCGAAGACTATGCCGTGAAGGCGCAGGAGACGATGGAGACCTTCGCCGGAGTCGTGGAGCACTTTGGACTTTATGCGGCGAGCTATGGTCTGGCTTTGCAACGCCTGGTACAGCGTGCGGTGCAGATATGTGTGATCGGCGATGATGCGGATGCGCGACGGATGGAGGCGGTAGCGATGGCGCGTTACGCGGTGAACAAGAGCGTGGTGCGGCTGCGGCGCGATCAATTGGCGACGCTGCCCAAAGCTCTGGCGGAATCGTTGCCGCATGTACCGAAGATGACGGGAAGCTTTGCGATGCTTTGCAATGGCAAGGGCTGTCTGCCACCGGTTACGACGGCAGATGAGTTGATTGAGGCGATGAACCAGGCGATGTAGAGGCTGCTGCCTATGCCCCCAGGGTAGGGGCTTTAGGCGGAGCGGTGGGGTCTGTCG